>CAZDOD010000156.1:0-6944 GCA_964506935.1 uncultured Thermodesulfobacteriota bacterium
TCTGCTGTGTCCTGATCGCGACGAGCACGGAGTTCCGGCTCAAGCTCTTCCTCGGAGATGGGGGCGACTTCGGAGTCGAATCCAACGTGTCGCTGCCCAGTCCTGGGTTCGCCGCCCAACACGAGGTGCCGCTTCCATGCAAAAAGGTTATGAGGGCGCATCAATTGCCGTCTTAGAATTCATCGTTGGTTGCTGAATTGAGCGTTTTGCCCGCCTGATCTCATCATGGCACCTTTAGAGACTGTTGACAATCTGGGAAAAATAGTCATTGGAGAGTCGAAAGACAAGGGGAGCTGGATTGTCAAGAGTGCAGAAGAGCTCTCAAAGAAGTTCAAAGATGAGGCATTAAAAAAAGCGAAAGATAACAGCGAGAGGATCATAGAGCAGGGAAAATACATCGGGACTAAAGAGAGACAGAAGATCATGTCCACCGCCGAGATGGAGGCGAAAAAGCTCTTACTTAACGCAAAGGAAGCTCTCATAGATGAAGCGCTCAAAAAAGCGAAAGAGGAGTATGAAAAACTCAGGGGAAAGAAAGAATATCAAGATATCCTTGTAAAGCAGGTCATCTCCTCTATAATGGAGCTCGACGGTAAGGAGTTCATGGTGGAGGTCCATGAGGGAGACGGCCTTGAGTTCACCGATAAAATAGTTTCAACTATAGAAAGAGAGACAAAGAAAAAGGGGCTAAAGCTGGTCCTCAAAGAAGTCTCGAAGGATTTAGGTGGTGTGATAGTCCACGAGAAGGGGGGAAAGATCTCTGTGGACAATACATTCGACAGCATCCTTGAGAGGAAAAAAAGCGAGATCAGGTTAAAGATTTCAGGAATTCTTTTTGAATAAGGAGCGGTAGATGGAAGAGAAGGTCGGGTCGGTAATATGGATAAGCGGTCCGGTAGTCAAGGCGCGGATAAAGACCGAACTGGGCATGATGGAGATGGTACTAGTTGGGGAGGATAAAATATCCGGGGAGGTCATCGAGCTCGATGGGGACGTTGCCACAATTCAGGTCTATGAGGAGACAACAGGCCTAAAACCCGGCGCTGAGGTGATCGGTACTGGCCTCCCGCTGTCGGTGGAGCTCGGCCCCGGCCTCATCAGCAATATCTATGACGGTGTGCAGCGACCTCTGGAGACTATCCTAAAAAATACCGGAGATTTTATACAGAGGGGTGTCCAGGCCAGTCCCCTCTCACGTGACCTGAAGTGGAAGTTCACACCTGAGGTATCTGTAGGTGACGAAATAAGTGGTGGTGCCATCTTGGGGTCGATCCCCGAGAGTTTTGTGGTTACCCACAAGGTACTGCTTCATCCCCACATATCCGGGAAGGTGAAGTCCATAGTCCCGGAAGGGGAATACACGATTGAGGAAACAATCTGTGAAATAGATACCGGAAAAGGCATAGAACAGGTCAAGATGTATCACCGCTGGCCCGTTAGGCATGGGAGGCCCTACAAGACGAGGCTCGCCCCCTCTATTCCACTGATCACGGGACAAAGGATTATAGATACATTCTTTCCGATCGCCAAGGGTGGTACGGCGGCGATCCCGGGGGGATTCGGCACAGGCAAGACCGTAACCCAGCACAATCTCGCTAAGTGGTCGGATGCCGACATCATAGTCTATATTGGCTGCGGCGAGCGGGGAAACGAGATGACCGGCGTCCTTGTAGATTTTCCCGAACTCCAAGACCCAAGGAGTGGAAAGCCGCTCATGGAGCGCACGATCCTCATCGCCAATACCTCAAACATGCCCGTGGCGGCAAGGGAGGCCTCGATATACACGGGAATCACGCTTGCCGAGTACTACAGGGACATGGGATATGATGTTGCGATCATGGCCGACTCTACATCCCGATGGGCCGAGGCCCTTCGGGAGATCTCGGGACGACTCGAAGAAATGCCCGCCGAGGAGGGATTTCCGGCATACCTTGCAACCAGGCTTGCGGAATTTTATGAGCGTTCAGGAAGGGTGGAGACATTTAGCGGACTTTTAGGCTCCGTGAGCGCAATAGGGGCGGTCTCGCCCCCAGGGGGCGATTTCTCGGAGCCGGTGACCCAGCACACCAAACGATTCGTTCGCTGCTTTTGGGGACTTGACAAGGAGCTGGCGTCGGCCCGCTTCTTTCCCGCAATTAACTATATGGACAGCTATAGCGAATATCTCGATGAGGTTGAAAACTGGTGGAGGGAAAACGGTGACAGGGACTGGAAATTGCAAAGAAACGAGGCCATGGAAATCCTCCGTCACGATGACAAGCTCCAGCAGATAGTGCGGCTAGTCGGCGAGGACGCCCTACCGGATGAGCAAAAATTGGTGGTAGACTGTGCAAAGCTTCTAAAAAACGCATTCCTGCAGCAGAGCGCTTTCGATGATATGGATATGTACTGCATGCCGAAAAAGCAGATAAAGATGCTGATTATAATTATGCACTTCTATCACAGGGCTTCGATCATAATCAATCAGGGAGTCCCGATATATAAGTTAAGAGAGCTTCTCGTGGTCAACGAAATTAACAGGATGAAAAGCAAAATAGATAATAAAAAAATCGAAGAGTTCGACCTCTTAATGAGCAGGATAGATGAGGAGATGGACGCCCTCGTATCATGACGTAAAGGAGCTTTTAATATGGCAGTTGTAAAAGAATATATAGGCCTCCAGAAGATAAAGGGTCCGCTGATCTTCATCGGAGGTATCAAGAATGTTGGCTACGATGAGATGGTGGAGATAACCTCTCCCAATGGGGATAAGCTCCACGGAAGGGTGCTCGAGATCGGGAGCGATATAGCGGTCGTGGAAGTCTTCGAGGGTACCGGGGGCTTGAGCATACCTCAGACGAAGGTCAGGTTTCTGGGTGAATCCCTTAAGCTGCCTGTAACAACAGACATGCTCGGAAGGGTATTCAACGGGATCGGTATGCCTATAGACGGTGGGGCGGAACCCATAACCGATATCCATCGGGATATAAACGGTGCCCCCATCAATCCTATCATCAGGGAATACCCAAGGGACTTTATCCAGACCGGGATCTCGGCTATCGACCAGATGAATACATTGGTCCGCGGCCAGAAACTCCCGATCTTTTCAGGGTCGGGCCTCCCGCACAATCAGCTTGCCGCACAGATAGTGAGACAGGCAAAGATATTGGGCGAGGAGGAGGAATTTGCGATCGTCTTTGCAGCGGTCGGGGTGAAACATGACGTGGCGGAGGTCTTCAGAAAGAGCTTTCAGGAAAGCGGGGCGCTAAAGAACGTCGTAATGTTCCTAAACCTCGCCGATGACCCTTCTATCGAGAGGCTCGTAACCCCGAGGTGCGCCCTGACGATGGCGGAATATCTCGCCTTCGACCAGGGGATGCACGTACTGGTCATCATCACCGACATGACCAACTACTGCGAGAGCTTAAGGGAGATATCCACGTCGAAAGGCGAGGTCCCGAGCCGAAAGGGTTATCCGGGATATCTCTACTCCGACCTATCGTCCATCTTTGAGCGTGCGGGGAAGATAAAGGGGAGGCCCGGGTCGATCACGCAGATACCGATCCTCACCATGCCGAACGACGATATCACACATCCCATACCAGACCTCACGGGATACATCACCGAGGGGCAGATAGTTCTTTCGAGGGACCTCGATAAAAAGGGGATATACCCCCCGATCAATGTCCTCCCCTCACTTTCGAGACTAATGAATGACGGGATAGGCAAGGGGAAGACAAGGGAGGACCATATGAACCTCTCAAGCCAGCTATATTCCGCCTATGCGACCACGAAACAGGTCGAGATGCTCGCGTCGGTTATCGGAGAAGAAGAGCTATCAAAGGTCGACAAGAAGTATCTCGAATTCGGAGAGAAGTTTGAAGCTCAGTTCATCACCCAGGGGATAGATGTCGACAGGTCGATCTTCGAGAGTCTCGATCTTGGATGGGAGCTTCTATCGATACTCCCCAGGGCGGAGCTGGTCAGGGTAAAAGAAGAGCAGATAGAAAAATATCTTCCCACACCGCTAGAAGAGTAAAAAATGGCAAATAAGCTTAACGTATCACCGACAAAGAGTAACCTCATAAAAATCAGGGGTGATTTGGATTTCGCCAGGACCGGATATGAACTCTTGGACCAAAAGCGGGAGATCCTTATAGTCGAGGTCATGCACATGATTGAGGATGTTCGCAGGGCCAGAAAGAACGCCGAGGAGGTGCTTTCAAAGGCATACAGGGCTCTCAGAAAGGCCATGATGATGATGGGCGTAAACAGGGTAAAGGCGGTATCGATGGCCGTCATGCCCGATATCAGCGTCTCTATCACCGACCGAACGATTATGGGTGTCGTGATACCCATAATCGACATCACCACAAAAAAGAAAAAACCCTACTACTCCACGGGTGGAACAGTAAGTGCGGTGGATGAGGCCGTGATCCTCTTTCGCGATACACTCAAAAGGATAGCCGAGCTAACAGAGGTGGAGGTGGCGGTGTGGCGACTTGCCATGGAGCTCAAGAAAACTCAGAGGAGGGTCAACGCCCTTGAAAATATCTTTATTCCCCAATATGTAGAGACGGAAAAGTTCCTTGAGGATAGCCTCGCAGAAAAAGAGAGGGAGTCCTTCTTCCAGATGAAGAGGGTCAAGGCCAAATTGGAGAAACTTAAGGTGGAGCAGAGGAGGTAGCTTCCATGTTTAAGAGGATCCTGGTTCCTATAGAGACCAAAGAAAAATCAGACAACGCCGTCCAGATCGCATATAAACTAGCGGAAATCCATAAATCCGAAATCATACTACTCAACATCATAAACCCAAAGAACCTCGATGCATTAAAAGACATCTCGGATATTGAACGGGAAGAGAGGCGAAAAGAGATCGAAGAAGACCGATTCAAAATGATATATTCGATAAAGAAGGCAGCCCCGGACAAAAAGATGAAGGTATTCATCGATATCGCAGAGGGCGAACCCGCACCCAAGATATGCGAGATCGCAAGAAAGAACAACGTGGACGTCATCATCATGCCCAAGACCGGAAAAATCGGGCCGCGCAGGGTCCTCGTCGGTGACATATCGGTCAAGGTGGTCGAGTGCACAGAAATTCCCGTGATGCTGGTCTCATAGACTCGAACCAAAATCCAACGATTCATTCGGAAATTGTTCATAATTTCAAAAAGGGACATTTCCCATATCTTGTCTCTTTACCTCTCCTTTCGCTTTGACTTTTGATTTTTTTCATTACACCTCTTACAGTCTCTATAAACTTCTGCTTATATGTTGGTTGAATCGATAGTTTTAGTGTATAATTGCATATAGATTATAGACGTCAAAAGGACTTGACTTTGTTGTTAGTGAGTTAACTTTCTATCTTTATTGAATCCATGAGGATAGATAGGAACTTTTTAAGATTTTTTTGGGATTTATATCATGACAAGAAAAATACTCTTTTTGGTGATCGCAATGCTCATCCTTTTTGGATGCACGGCGACATCGGGCGAAAAGATCCCGTTTTCGACGCTGACCAGGGGCTATTATGCAAACGGGATCGAGGAGGGATTTGAGTTGGTAATCTATGACGATGAATCTTTTTCATCTCTGTGGAAGGATATTGTAGAGGGGATAACTCCTCCCCCTTCCATGCCCGAGGTCGATTTCGAAAAAGAGATGGTCATAGCGGTATCTCCGGGGCCTCGGCCCACGGGGGGATATGATGTCGAGATAGTCGAGATTGAGGATCTCGGCGAAAAACTTGGAGTAATCGTCGTTTTCAGGGAGCCGAATCCCGACGATTTTGTGACTGATGCCATCACCCAGCCCTACCACATCGTATCCACTGAAAGGAGGAACGTCCCGGTCGAATTCGTGTGGAGGTAGTCGCTATCGTAACTATACGAATCGATTTTTGGGCTAAATACATTTTCCGAAGGTATGAGCTTTTTTATGTGGAAAAAGAGTAGAAAAAGACCGCATCTCTTGTGCTTCGTGGTCTTACTCTTCGCCCTGCTATCTGTGACCTGTTGCCGTCATGAATCCGAGAAATGGATCAAAAAGGGACTTGATCAATATCAGCACCGTGAGTATGAAGCGACGATAGAGTCTTTCAATAACGTCATAGCCATAGAATCGAATTTTGTGGACGCCTATGTCATCAGGGGCAACGCCTTCGCAGAGCTGGGGAGATGCGAAGAGGCGATAGCGGATTATTCCGTCGCGATAAGTACGGACCCAAACCTCAGTTATTACTATATATCAAGGGGCGACGCCTATTTGAAACAAGGGAGTTATGAGGAGGCGATAGCCGACTACACAACTGCCATCAACAAAAATCCCGGCTCCGGATTTTTCTACAAACACAGGGGAGATGCCTACATGGAACAGGGGAAATTTGACGAGGCGATAGCCGACTACACAACGGCCATAGATATCCACCCGAAGTTTTGGCGTTATTACATTACAAGGGGCGACACCTACGAGAGTCTAGGGGAATACGAAGAAGCGATAGCAAACTACACGGCCGCTATAGAGATTAATCCGATTTACCTAAATGGCTATTGCATCAGGGGTAATTTATATAAAAAACTAGGTAGATACGAACTGGCCCTGAAAGACTTCAGGGAGGCATGCGATTTGGGATATGAAGAGGGGTGCAAAAGCTATGAATCGCTATCCTCGGAAATAAAATGAGGATTTTTTGAAGACACACCACCAATCTTAGAAGAATGCGGATCAAAAAAGTGACTATATCTGATTTGGAGTTTTAGGTTGAATCTCAAGGAAGGTCTTATCTGGCTGATTGTTGCCGTCCTTGCTACCGCCAACGGCTTTTTGTTTTCGGCGCTGTATTACGAACCATATATGCGAAGTGTCGCAGCTTTTTGGCCTCTACATAATGAACGCCCCTTTGTGTGGTGGCTCCACAAGTTCTTTGATGTGTCGTTTGCCTTTCTTTTCGGCTTCGCACTTGT
>CAZDOD010000157.1:0-6869 GCA_964506935.1 uncultured Thermodesulfobacteriota bacterium
GTGAAATAAATGAAGTGGTCATTTAAGGTCGGAAGTATATTCGGCATTCCCATAAAGGTGCACGTGACCTTCCTATTCCTCTTGATATTCATAGCGATAGTAGGAGGTAGCCCGGCAAAGGGACTTTACGGCGTACTCTTTGTGATCCTCGTATTTTTCTGCGTCATACTCCACGAGCTCTCCCACAGCCTCGTCGCCATACACTACGGGCATAAGGTAAGGAGCATCACGTTATTGCCGATCGGCGGCATGGCACAGATGGACGACATCCCCGAAGACTCGAAACAGGAGATACTTATCTCACTTGCCGGCCCTTTTTCAAGCCTCGCCATATCAGGTCTCCTCTTTATCATCCTCTTTTTATCCCAGGTTCCGGTATCGTGGATGGATGCGCAATCCCTTTTCGAGGGGAACATGATGCTCAACCTCTTTTGGATAAACATATTTCTGGCGGGCTTCAACATAATCCCCGCCTTCCCCATGGACGGAGGTAGGGTGCTTCGGGGTGTCCTCGGGATCTTCATGGATCACATGAAGGCAACCCGCATCGCCGTATTTATCGGGCAGATTTTCGCTATTATCCTCTTTTTTCTCGGGATATTTTACAACTGGTGGCTCGCCCTCATCGCCGTCTTCATCTATCTCGGGGCGGAGGGAGAGGAAAGGATGTGGGCGCTGAGATACGCCCTCTCGGACGCAAAGGTTGCGGCGGTGATGTTAAAGGACTTCATAAGCTTTTCCCCGAACGACACACTATCAAAGGCCTCCGAGATCTTCCTCCACGCCCTCCAGAGCGACTTTCCCATCCTCTTCGGGGACAGGCTCGTAGGGATACTAAAGAGGGAAGCGATTATAAAGGGAATCAACGAGGGGAAGGAGAACGATAGGGTCGCGGACCTGATGCAAAGGGAGTTTATTACAACAACGGAAAAGACGCCGCTCGTCGCCCTCTACAAACAGATGATGGAATCGGGCGTGGGTATGGTGCCGGTGATTAAGGATGACAGTCTCATGGGTATCGTCACAATGGAGCAGATCGGGCGGTACCACATGGTGTCGACCGCAAGGGGGGCGAAGTAGATCTCCCGCGACTTTTTACTTTGGAGTTTCGGCTAAATAACTATAAGGACGGAAGGATATTTATATGAGAAAAGACAAAATGATAGCCTACTGCGGACTTATCTGTACCGAATGCCCCGCCTATATCGCAACGAGTGAGGGCGACGAAAAAAAGGCCGCGGAGACGGCGATTCAGTGGTCGAAGGATTACGGAATTAATGTAACGACCGATGATGTGTGGTGTGATGGATGCCTCGTCGAGGGGAAGAAGTGTTCCCACTGCGCCGAATGTGAGATCAGGACTTGCGGGATAAAGAACGGCCTAGAAAACTGCGGTCGTTGCGGCGATTTCCCTTGTGATACGATAGAGAATTTCTTTAAAATCGCCCCAGATGTCAGGGCCGTCCTCGAGGGCGAAAGGAACAGATTATAAATATCCCCCCGCAATATTAAATCACAAATCATCAATATTGTGCCCTGTCGTTTTGGATATGTATGAAATCTCTTCAGGAGAGTGGGCGGAAGTCGTGTTTCGGTATTAAATATGTTTTATATCTGATCGTCCTTTTACACCCATCGCTATCAATATAAAAATCTTAATCCTCCCTTCCCCATTAAGCGATCTTTTGCCCCGCAAGCGGCGGTGAAGAGGAAAACGCCTCTTTTATCGTAATCTTCCCGGACTTCCCGTCAAATGAATCAACAACCCCCTTGACCTGATATGCTATCGGGTCCATCGTGAGGACCATAACGGCGATATCCTGGCCGTTTTTGAGGTCCGAGAGCTCCACGTTGTAGCTCGACACCTTGAAGGCAAAGGATTTCCTGTCTATGGGAAAAAGCGACATGGCAGGCGAGATAAGCGGGTATTTTTCGCCCTTGGGCATGTATGCCAAGACCTTTATCGCCTGCATCTGGTTGTATTTCTTGTATACCGTAAGGGGGATGTCTACGCCATCGTCTCCCCGAAACTTCTTCATGCCCCCCTTGACCGAAAAGAGATCCTTGACAATTTCGAGCTTCCCTATTTTCCACATCGGGTAGAATTTTTTTATCGCAATCGTGCCGGCCTGGCGTATCTTGGTGTAGGCGTTGTATCTAAACATCTCGTTGTAGGCGATCTTGTCAAAGTATTCGCCCTTGTTGTCGAAGTCGTCGTTGAAGTCTCCGGCGACCTGGCCGAACTCGAGATCGACATTCATGGCCAATGTCGAGACCTTCTTATTTGCCTTGAGGTTATCGAGTGATTTCATCATCAAAAACTCGCCGAAGATAATGAAATCCGAATCGGGCTTCCATGTATCTATGGATGCTATAAATGCGATATTCGGTTTCCCGGTCTTGTCCGATGTGGCCATAAACTTCGCAATCATCGGCTCGGAATACAGATCGTAGAGTTCCTTCGGCAAATACATTTTATCCCCCCATTTAGAAATAAAACAGCTTTTTAATCCTCAAGTTTCGTGGCCCCCGACCAGTGTACGTCCGGCGCCCCCTCTTCGGAGGCTATCTGATGGAGCCTCTCCATTTTCTCCTTTTCGATGAGCTTGGCCCCATCAAGCGAGAATTCTTTGTCAAGCCTCTTGTATTTATCCACACACAGGTTGTTGAATGCCAAAAGCTCATATCTCACGACGGCCGGCATCTTGTCTTTTATGAATCGGGCGATCTCCCTGATATTTTCCTCCTGATCGGTGAACCCAGGGATGATCGGTGTCCTGATCCATACGGGGGACTTCCCCTTCCCGAACACCTCGGCGTTCGCCAGGATGTTTTTCAGCCCCATCCCCGTCGCCTCCTTGTGGATTTTTTCGTCCATCTGTTTGAGGTCGAATAGGATGAGATCGGAGTATTTTATGAGAGACTCATACGCCTTAGGGGGAAAGGCCCCGCAGGTGTCGATCGCCGTTGATATCCCGGCATCCTTCGTGAGCCTCAAGACCTCGGAGGCGGCCTCGGCCTGCATCGCCGGCTCTCCCCCCCCAAGGGTCAACCCCCCGCCGGAGTTCCGATAAAAAGCCTCGTCCTTTTTGACCTCCTCGAAGATCTCCTCGGGGCTGTACGTCTTTCCGATCACCTCGAGAGCGGCGGCGGGACAGGCGGCCTCGCAATCGCCGCAGGCGGTGCAGCGAAGACGGTCAATTCTCATCCCCTCCGGGGTAAGTGTAAGGGCGTCCTCCGGGCAGGCGTCAAGACAGTCCCTTGCGCCGATACACCTCGTCTCATACCACATCAATTGAGGCTTCGGGCTTATCCCCTCGGGATTGTGACACCATATACACTTGAGAGGACAGCCCTTGAAAAACACCGTCGTCCTTATCCCCGGGCCGTCCTCCGTAGAGAAACGCTGAATGTTAAAGATTACCGCATCCGTCACGTCTTATAGTTCCTTGGCAACCCTCGCAATGATCTCGTCCTGTATCTCCCTCCCGATAGCGGTAAAATAGGCGTTGTATCCCGTTACCCTGACCAGAAGGTTCTTGTAGTCCTCGGGGTGGGCCTGTGCCTGTTTCAAGGTATCGGAATCTATAACGTTTATCTGTAGGGCGGTTCCACCCTTCTCGTTATATGTCCTGAGAAACGACATCAGCTTTTCGATTCTCTCCTTGCTACTTACGAGCGAAGGGGAAAAGCTTATCGTATGGGAGTCTCCATTGGGGGCGGTCTCGAGCCCGAGCTTACCGACGCTCATCGTCACGGCGGTCGGGCCCTTGACATCGGCCCCATTTACGGGGCACACACCGTTTGACAGAAATGAGCCCCGCTTCCTTCCGTCGGGCGTCGCGGCCGTCGTGGGGGCATAGCTAATCCAGTAGTTCCACGACAGGTAGCCGCCGCGGTATCTCCTCTTGGTATATGGAGATATTCTTTTTGCCGATTCCACAGACCAGTACTGCGATATCTCGCGGGCGATATCATCGGCATAATTGTCGTCGTTTCCGTATTTCGGGGCCTTGTTGATGAGGATCTGTCTCAGCTTCTCATGCCCCTCGAAGTTATCCTTTATTGCGCCGACGAGCTCCTTCATCGAGACCTTCTTATCGTCGTAGACGAGCTTCTTTACGGCGGCCACTGAATCGGCGGCGGTCGCAAGCGCTATCCCCTCCACGGTTATATAGTTGTGTTCGGCGCCTGCGTCGTTGACGTCGCGGCCCTTCCTCTCACACCCGTCGATCAGCGTAGAGAGGTAGACAGTGGGCTGATATTTCGCCCTCCACTCGTCGGAGATATTATAAGTCTCTATCAGCTCATCCAAAATCGCCTTTAGCTGTTTCTTGAATGCTGACATAAACTGGTTGAAATCTTTGAATTTAGCGGGATCTCCGGTCTTCGGCCCAACTCTCTCCCCTGTACGCATATCCTTCCCGTTATTTAGCGTGAGCTCCACGGCCTTTGAGATATTGAAATTTACGTCAACAGTACCGGATCGGTCGTTCCCCTGCAGCGTGTTTTCAAGGCAGCCAACCGGGGCGTAGTCCCAGAGATCCTCTTCGGGTAGCCCCTGCCATCTGAGTGCCCTGATCGAGTTCTCGTCAAAGTTGATCAGAAACGGCGACCCCTGGGAGTGGGCTACCATCTCCGAGACCCTCCTGAGGAGGTCGTCGGGGGTCTTGGCGTGGATCCTTACATTGGGCTTCGGCTCTAAAAGGTTCATGTCATCGATGACGTCGAGCATGAGCCAAGTGAGTTCGTTCGAGGCGTCCCCGCCGTCTTTGTTGATTCCCCCCAGAGTTATGAGCTGGCCAAACCCGGCGGTGATGCCCTGGTTCTCCCCTATCCTCCCCTGAAAGTCGTATACGTAGTTGTGCTTTATCCAGAGGCATGACAGGAGCTCATTGGCCCAATCCCGCGTGATCTTTTTTCCCTTGATATCCTTTATGTAGTAGGGATAGAAGTACTGGTCGATCCTTCCGGGGGACAGTCCCGGGCCGGGGTAGGACTCATCGGTCATAACGAGCATGTGGGTCATCCAGAACGATTGCAGCGCCTCGTAGAAGGTCTCTGCGGGCTCCCACGGGACCTTTTTGGTGATCCTCGCTATCTCGAGGAGCTCTTCCTTCCTGTTTTTGTCTTTCGTCTCTTTTGCCAGCTTTTCTGCCTCTTTGGCATAACGATCGGACAAAATCTTAGGCACCTCGGCCGCGATTATCATCGCCTCGAGGTAATCTATCTTCTCGGGGTCCTTGCTTTTTTTGATCTCGGCCTTGTAATCGGACACCAGTCCCTTAAATCCCTTCTCCAGCACCTTCTGGTAATTGGGGATTATGTGCCCCGGCGTTACGCCGGAGTTTCCGAGTCCAAGGTCGTTTACCCGCTTTGCCTTTTTCCACCACTTATCGTGTAGCTTCTTCGCCTTTTTTGCCTCCCCTTTCGAGTGTGAACGCGAGAGGGCGGTGTTGAACTGCCCCCCGACGATCAGCTCTTCATCGAGGATGTCAACGGGGAGGTACTTTTCCGCTATTATTTTTAGGAACGTCGCTCTCCTCTTCGCAAGCGACATCTCAAAGAAATCTTTAGGCAGGTCAACCGGCTTTGCGCAGGCGAGGAGGCTGTCTGCAAAACATGGCATGAAAGGATAGACCTCGGGCACAACGGCAAAAGAGTGGTACGGAAATACGTCGTCCCATTCGGTGCCGGTCGTAAAGGGCATCACCTCGTTTCTGAAGTACTCTCTGCCCCAGAAATTGAAAAACTCATCCCTGAGCCTCTTGACCCTAGGAGAAAGTTTTTTTGAAGGTGACCATATCTGATCCTTGGACACAACACAGGATGCCTGGGCCATAGCTCCCTCCTTATATCTAATATTTACGAAAAATCTAATTTAATTACCATCCTTTCTATTTTATTCAAATAGTCGATAGATGTCAATGCAATTCTATAGTTTTCCTTGACTTTATGTTTCAGGCAAAGCTATTATATTGATGATAGAAGGATATTTATTTAAAAACGAAACTCTTGCTTTAGCCTCAGCTTTTTTAAAACCTATTTAGTTTTAGGATTCAAATAAACGATGCGAGCGGTCATCTTTTCGGGCGGAACCTACGGCGATATCGAGCACTGCCGCGAATATCTCGACGGTGCTAGCCTCGTCATCGCCGCGGACGGCGGCGGGATGGCACTCTCCAGCCTGAAGGTTACTCCCCACGTCGTCATCGGGGATATGGACTCGATCTGCAAGGGGAGGCTTAGGAGTTTTGAAGAAGGCGGTGTCGAGATAATCACGAGGCCGCGCGACAAGGATTACACCGACACCGAGCTCGCCTTTGACCTCGCAATCGAGCGGGGTGCAGATGAGATCATCATCCTCGGCGCCCTCGGCGAAAGGATCGATCACGCCCTCGCGAACCTATCGCTACTTGTCAAAGGTGCCGAAAAAGGGATAACGACGAGAATAATCGACGAGCGACAGGAGTTATTGATCTTGCCTCCGAAGACAAAAAATAGTCTAAACGGCAAGCCGGGCGACACGATATCGCTAATATCACTTTCCGAGAAGACCGAAAAGGTCAACACCCACGACCTCAAATATCCCCTCAGTGACGGAATACTCGCTCTCCTCTCCCCCCTCGGCGTAAGCAACGAGATATCCGGCCCCGACCCCTGGGTGTCTTACGAGGCGGGGAGGTTGCTTTTAGTTGTTATAAAGAAGGTGTAGGCAGGGATTGGGGGGGCAATTTAAAATCTTTAAATTCAGGATTAAAATTCGATCCCTTCTCTTCTGCACCATCTGTGGTAATTTACTGTTCAAGTTCTTTTAAAAGGGATTTATAATAATCTTTTATCTAAATTTCTCAATCTACTCTTAAATA
>CAZDOD010000158.1:0-6812 GCA_964506935.1 uncultured Thermodesulfobacteriota bacterium
TGCCACAATTATCCATTCGTAAAACTTGGGAACAGACGCCGGCTCAAAGCCGACATTGGGGGCATCGCCGGTGGGATTTGGAGCGCCGGAGAGAGCAGAGCCATAACCAGCGTCGGCAAAAGTGTTTTCCGTGGCGAAGTAGGCGAGCTCTGCCTCATAGATACCGGTCAGCATTGTCCGTGCCTCGGACTGTTTTGATTTGGCCTGGAACTTGAGAAAGTTAGGGATTGCGATGGCGGCCAAAATGGCAATGATTGCAACAACAATCATCAACTCGATAAGGGTAAAACCCTTTTTATTCCTGATTTTTGACAGCATATGTTCTTACACCTCCTTTCATATAGGTATTTGCTATTATAATAAGCAATAATGATGCCAAGTATATCATTTTTATACTATTTATACTTATATGTAACTCATTGAATATATTAGATAAATAAAAAAACATTAAATAGGCCGACTTTTTTCGCTTTAAAACATAGAATAATTGCAAAAAAACAAAAATATTTTGCGAAAAAACAAATCGGTGGTCTTAACTAATACCATATCTGTCTATCTTTCTCAATAGAACCCAATAGCTGATGCCCAATATCTTCGCCGCCTCCTTCTTCTTGCCGCCGGCCCGTAACAACGCCTCCCTTATGAGATCGGTTTCAATCCTCGATATATACTCCTCCATTGAAAAACCATCTCCCATGTGCTCTTTTGCACCTTCTTGCTTTCCTATCATACTATACTCTTTATACATCGAAAGTGCAAGACTTTCTGGTAGAACTATATTTGAGGATTCGAGGGCTACAGACCTTTCGATGATATTCTCAAGCTCCCTGACATTTCCGGGAAAAGAGTAGTCTTTGAGTACCTCGATAGCGTAGGAAGATATTTTTTTTATCTTCTTTCCCTGCTCCGTTGAGTATTTCTCCAAAAAATGCTGGGCCAGAACAGGGATATCCTCTTTCCTCTCCTTTAAAGGTGGTATTTTTAATTCTATTACGTTCAACCTGTAAAAGAGGTCTTCCCTGAAATTTCCTCCTATCACCTCTTTCTCGAGGTCCTTGTTTGTGGCGGCGATAATCCTCACATCCACTGATATCTCGTCGGTTCCACCCACCCTCTTGAATGTCTTTTCCTGAATGGCCCGGAGAAGCTTGACCTGAATAGAGGGAGTCAGTTCCCCCACCTCATCGAGAAATAGGGTACCCGAGTCGGCCACCTCAAAAAGCCCCTCTTTGTGGGTCACGGCGCCGGTAAAAGACCCCTTGACGTGACCAAATAGGTCACTCTCGAGCAGGGTCTCGGGTATGCCACCACAATTTATCACGACGAACGGCCGATCCCGTCTCGGACTCTTGTTATGGATCGCCCGAGCGACCAATTCCTTCCCTGTGCCGCTTTCCCCGGTAATAAGGATATTGGTCTTGGTTAAGGCGATCCTGTCTATCATATTGAAGACTTTGACTATCTCTGGGCTTATTCCGATGATGTTTTCAAAACTGTATCCCTTACCGAGCTCACGCCTGAGGTGTAAATTCTCCTTTTCAAGCCTTCCCCTCTCGAGGGCGTTTTTTATTATCACCTTTATCTCGTCCACGTTGAAGGGCTTTGTTATATAGTCATAAGCCCCTTCATTCATCGCCTCAACGGCGCTCTCGGTTGAGGCATATGCCGTAATCATGATAACAATGGTCTCAGGATGGATCTCCTTTACCCTCTTTAGAACCTTGGTCCCGTCCATTTTCGGCATAATAATGTCGGTGATGACGAGCTCGTAGACCTTGGAGTCCAAAAGAGATATTGCCTCCTGGCCGTCCCCCGCCATATCTACATCATATCCTTCCTTATTCAGCATGATCTCGAGAAAGTTCCTCATGCTCGGCTCATCGTCGACCACCAATATTCTCGGATTTCTTTGTGTTGTCTTTTCTTCCATTTAAAATCCCAAAAAGAAAAGGATCAATCCCTCACGATCTCAATCACCTCGATCTGAATGTTTCCAACCAGGGGGATTATATCCAAGACTGAATCCAACCCACCCTCCACAAACTTTATATGGGAGGGATCAGCCGGAAATTGAAAGAAGGTCACATCGAGAGGCACCCACGCCCCCAGATATACCTCGTTCCATGTGTGATACAAAAAGCCGCCTATCCCTTCGGAGTAGACTATTCCCGAAACGACCTTTGTCGGTATCCCCCTGGCCCTGGCGAGGGCGGCAAAGAGGTGGGCGTGGGCCTGACACTCACCCTCCAATGATGAGAAGGCATCAAGGGCCGAGGTGGCGTCCACCATTCTCTTGGAGACGTTTTTAAACACCCACTCCATTATCTTCACCGCATCGTCCTTTGGATTTGACCCTTCCCCCACAATCTTATTTACCTTAGATATAATACTTTTTTCATCACTCTCGATATCTATGGTGGGAGCGAGATACTCACTTAAATCTTCCGGAAATTTTCCGTAATCGGGCACAGATAGTGTGTCGACATCTGCCCTCTTAATCGTAAAGATGTACTCGCCATTTTTTTCGAGGCCGGAAAATTGTTGAAAATCCCCCGCCAGTGGAACCATTGACTCAGGGGTGTTTTTAATCTTGACCTTTAAGAGCTCAATCTCCATAGGGTCTTTGATGACCTTATCCGGGATTACGAGGGCATAGCTGATAAGAGAATCCATCGTGATCCCAGAATTTTCGTCAAGCCTTGTTGCCTCTTCCTTGTCTTCGATAACCGACTCGAAACGGTCTATCGAGACCTGCTTTATCATTCTTTTGTCCATCGTAATAAAGGAGGTGAAGGTATAGCCCCTTATTTTACCCCTTACCTCCAAAACCGTATAGGGTTTTGTGTCTATCTCGATTTTGACCTCATCAAGGACAGTAACTTCGAGGTCTTCTATTGTCCTTAGATTCTCCAGGAAGACCTTGTATTGATACGTCTTTCCGGGTGTTATGTCCTCAGTTATGGCCAGATACGAAAAGGCCATTGATGGATAGATATTCTTTTCGGCATCGAATCTTATCATTTTACGGCCGCCCCCGGAATAGATATCCACGTAGACGAAGCCGTCCTTTTCTAATGCATCTATTTTAAGCTCGTGGGACAGGATCGATTGCTCATAGGTGAAACCGAGGAGCTTTTTATCTACGGTCAGAAATGATTCTCCAAAGTATTTGGTTTCGAGGGGGCTCGACTCGTTTTCAAATCTATAGAGGATAAGTCCCTCTTCAAATACCCTCGCGACCTCCTCATCGTCGAGGGTGCCCCTACTTATCTTTATGTGGCTGTATCCGACCTTCGCCCCCGAAAAATAGACGCCGTACCAGTCATCGGCGAGGACTTGAGTGGGGATATAGGCCTCGAATATTTTGTCGTATTTCGACGTGACCGAGCAGGAAGATAGTATCAGTAAAAAAAGTATAGGGAGATAACTTAATTTTCTCTTAGACAATTTTCCCCTCCTTGTATACCGGTCTCCCGCCGACGAACGTGAGTTTTGCCCTCCCTTTTAATCTCCAGCCGGAAAAGGGGGTGTTTTTTCCCTTGGAGAAAAAGGCATCAGGAGAAACGACCCACTCTTCTTTGGGGTCGAAGATGATGACGTCCGCGGGGGCACCACGAGAGAAGGTCCCCGCCGAGATGCCAACGATATCCGCGGGCCTTTTTGTCAACTTCCTTATGAGGTCGATCAAAGTCAGCTTTCCCTCATGCACGAGCTTTAGAGACACAGAAAAAATGGTCTCAAGGCCGACCATGCCGCTCGGCGCCCTTTTAAATTCCACGGACTTTTCATCTTTTGAGTGGGGGGCGTGATCGGAGGCGATGATGTCTATGGTGCCGTCGATCAACCCCTCTATGACCGCCTCCTTATCCTCTTTGCTGCGGAGGGGCGGATTTACCTTGCAGTTCGTATCCAATCCCCTTACGGCTTCATCGGTGAGGGTGAAGTAGTGTGGACAGGTCTCGCACGTTACCGATGCACCCCGCACCTTTGCGTCGCGTATTACCCTCACTCCCCCGGCGGTGCTAACGTGGGCGACGTGGAGCCTCGCACCCGTAAGCTTAGCCAAGGTTACGTCCCTGAAGATCATGATTTCCTCGGATGCGCTGCTATTTGCGGGGAGACCGAGTTCCGATGACACGGCACCTTCGTTTACAACGCCATCCCCCACGAGGCTCATATCCTCGGAGTGGGTTATCACGGGAAGTCCCAATCTCTTTGCGGATTCCATCCCGCGACGCATCAGTGATGAATTAGAGACGACGTTTCCATCGTCGGAGAGCGCAATAATCCCCGCCTCCTTTAACCTGTCTATCTCGGAGAGGGTTTTACCCTCCAATCCCTTTGTTACAGCCCCAACCGGATAGACATTTACGATACCTTCTTTTTTTGCCTTATCTTTTATATAGTTTGTTACCTTTTCGCTGTCGTTTACCGGATTTGTGTTTGCCATGCAGGCGACCGAGGTTACGCCGCCCGCCGCCGCGGCGCGGGTTCCACTCGCTATCGTCTCCTTGTATTCGTATCCCGGCTCCCTCAAGTGTGTGTGTATGTCCACAAGGCCGGGCGCCACGATAAGGCCGCCGGCATCGTATGTCTCGATATCTTTCGGCCCGGTGCCGGGTTTCAATATTTCGACTATCCTGCCGTCCTCTATCAAAAGGTCGCCGGGGCCTTCATATCCATCGTTTGGACCATCCCCGGGATATAAAATAGTCCCGCCACTGATAAGTATCTTCATATATTATCTTTTATAGTTGTGGCCGAATCTACAAAGCATGACGTAAAAGAGGGCCGCTTTTATTGACATTACGGTTTGTACGTTAATGCAAAAATCTCAAGAGGTGTCGTTTATCCGGTCATCCAAAGATATCGTTTTAAGTTCTCCTTCAACTTTAAGAAAATCTAATTGTATTCCCAAAAAAGCCCCCCTCAGAAAAAGGGAGGCCGCCGAAAGTGTAAACAAAAACGATTGAGATATCAAAAACACCTTTATCTGTTGCTCTTCTCTATGTGAAAATCGAGGACCTTATCGTACTTATCGGGAATAAGCACCACTTTTACCGAATAGTCTATTGTAACGGTGGTTTTTTTGCCTTCTCTGGTAATTTCAATATCATCGGCACCCAGATCGCTCTTTATGCTTTTGATCTTCGGGCCCAACCCTCCCCGTATCGTATTATTAGGTTCGTCACCATATTGATATACGAAATCATCGGTCATCTTGGATATCTCCAAGTATTGAACCACGGGGGGGACGAATTTTACGGCCAGATAGAGGGTCAATGCAATGATTATAACAGTTAATAAAAACTTACCCCTCCCCTCTCCCCTCTCACTTAACAGAAGCTTTCTGATCTTACTGTTCATATAAATAACCTCGATATAGATTCACGATATAGTTTTATAGCCTCAATGTAATTTTTACAACTACATCATAAAACATATCAAAACGATCTACCTTGTGTATTTAATTAATAACACTTAAGCGTTGTCCTGTCAACGGTTTTTCAATCGGCGTTTTTGGGGGAAAGGCCTATCCTGTCCCATCTGACGTTTGAAAATACTCCTGCGTAGAAATCCCTCGACCAGTAGATCAATACTACCTTTCCGTCTATCTCCTCTCTTTTTACAAAACCGAAAAACCTCCCGTCGGAACACACATCCCTCTTGTCGCCGAGAAGAAGATATTGATCCTCCGGGACGTAGACCGGGCCGAAATTATCCCTCGGTGAGAGGTCTTGAGGAAATGTCTTGTCGTCTTCTATGCTTACGTAATCCTCATCTAACCGATTTCCATCAATGTATACGACCTTGTCGGTTATCTCTAACTTTTCCCCCGGTAGTCCGACAACCCTCAATATCGACCTTAAGCTGCGATCATCCGAGTCTTCCTCTTTGTGTGTAAAAAAGACTATATCTCCCCTCTCGGGGTCATCGGTTCTTATTACAGTTCCGAGAATGTGGATGCGGACACCATAGGAGGCCGAAAAGACCAAGACATAGTCGCCCGGGATGAGCCTCGGCTCCATCGCGGGTGAGGTTACGAGGACATTATCGAAGAGTCTGATATACAGGATAAAGAGAACGGCGAGGAGGGTTGCGAAGACGTAAAGGCCGACATCCTTAAGCATGGCTTTATCTATTTATTCAAGAGGATCATGCCCAGCCTGTTAAACCGGATATTTTTGATCCGTTCGATAATACCTCCGGCGGTTATGTCCCACGACCAGTAAATCATTATGGCGTTGCCAACCAATTCGGATTCGTCGACGAAATCCCAATACCTCGAATCCTTGCTGTTGTCTCGATTGTCCCCCATCATAAAGTATGAGTTCGGGGGAACGATTATGGGGCCGTAGTTGTCCCTTGGACCCATATAGGAAGGTAAGATTTCCGGGTCTATAAACTTGGCGTTTTCAAACTCCAATTTTTCGCCGTTTACATATAGGACCTTATTAATTATCTTTATCTCGTCACCGCCGACCCCTATGAGCCTCTTGATATAGTGGACACGGCGATCAAGGGGGTACTCGAATACCACGATATCCCCCGTTTCGGGTTCCCTTATGCCGAAGAGCTTAACATCGGAGAATGGAACCCTGACGCCGTAGATGAACTTGTTTACGAATATCTGGTCACCCTTCAAGAGGGTGGGGATCATTGAGCCCGATGGTATCTTGAACGCCTTAATGACGAAGGAATTGATGATCAAGGCCAATATAAGTGCAAAGACTATTGCCTCGATATACTCTCTACCTATGCTCTTTTTTTGCCTTTCGGCTTCTTCTCTCTTCATCTTTTTCCCTTTATTG
>CAZDOD010000159.1:0-3433 GCA_964506935.1 uncultured Thermodesulfobacteriota bacterium
TTCGCATCGTCCTCGAAGGTCTTCGGGGCGAGATTGAGATAACAGCCCTCTGCAGAAGAGAGAGTATCTCTCCCACCCTGTACTATCGGTGGTCCAAGGCCTTTCTCGAAGCGGGAAAGAACGGGCTCACTTTGGATACAAAAAGAGACGTAACCAGCGATGAAGTGAGGAGGCTCAAGGAGGAGAGTGAGTATCTCAAGAAGGCACTGGCCGAGTCGGTGCTGGATATCCAACGTCTCAAAAAAAGCCTCGGGATGTAGAGCAACGGAGGTATGTCAGGATGAGCAGGCACGAGAAGCTGGTGATCCTCCGCAGTGTCGAGTCTTGCGGTCTCCCCATCTCGAAGGCGTTGACGCATCTGGATGTCCCCCGCTCCACCTACTACCAGTGGAAGCGGAAGTTCCGGTTATGGGGACTTGAGGGGTTGCAGGACAAATCCCCGGTCAAGGGGAGGATATGGAATGCCCTTTTGGGTGAGGAGCGGGAAAAAGTACTTGAAATCGCTCATTTTTATCCTGAGTGGTCTTCCCGTGAGATTGCGTGTCACATCTCAGACCATTCTAATTTCACGGTATCTGAGTCCACCGTGTACCGGATCCTGAAGAAGAACGGTTTGATTAAACCAAAAGATGCCAAGACATTTCCGGCATCAAAAGAATACGTGATCAAGACCAAGCGTATCAACCAGCAGTGGCAGACCGATGCGCTGTATCTTCTCATCAAACGCTGGGGGTGGTTTTATTTGATATCGGTACTGGGTGACTACAGCCGGAAGATTCTGGCATGGAAGCTTCAGTCTTCGATGGATGCGGACGCATTTGCCGAGGTGGTAGAGTATGCGTGTGAGGAGAGCGGCATAGAAAGCCCGGAATACATACCGAAGCTGGTTACAGACCGTGGCCCAGCACTGATCTCAAGGGTATTTGGAGAATATCTTGAGGCGAAGGGGATCGGCCATATACTGGCTTCACCGTATCATCCCCAGACGAACGGGAAGATAGAAAGGTATCATCGATCCACCAGGGAGAGGATAAACCTGTTGGTCTGGGAGTCGCCGGATGCGTTACGTGCCGAAATTGGTAAATTTGTTGACTATTACAATGCCAGAAGATATCATGAGGCGTTGGGAAATGTCACTCCCGATGATGTGTATTATGGAAGGAGAGAATCTATACTGGAAAAGCGTAGACTGTTAAAAAAGGATGCGATGGAACGAAGAAGGAGGATAAATATGGAAAGAGTCGAAGCTGGACATGTGACTTAATTTAGAGCCCGTATTGTCCAACTTTCGCTGACGATATACAAGTTATTTAAATGCATAGCAATTTTTATCAAATTCACAAATTCATGTAAACATTTTTTTTCACTATTATTTTTTCTATTTATTCCATCATTTTCATCTTCGGTGTACCTGTATGGTGGAATATGGTAGGTTGTGACCTGCTCTCAATAATAGTAGCATTCTTTAAGTTAGACTGGTGGCATTTGTCATATGCTGAGCTTCCGAAAACCAGTAAAATATGATTTCGGGGCCGGAGAATTATAGCTAATTATATTAATATTGTATTCCTTGATTTTGTATTACCACCGAAAAGCCTCCATATACTCCTCCCGGATATCCTCGACAGTATACTTTAGATAATGTTCTGTGCATTTGATTGAAGAATGCCCAAGAAGTTGTTTCAGCTTGGCAAAGTTACTTGTGTCGTTAAGAAAATGGATGGCGAAAGAATGGCAGTTTATGTCAGTTAGCAAAAATTTTAAACTAAAGATAGGAATTTTAACTTAGAACTTAATAAAATAGTATAATTTTAGTATATACTTCAGTAATGAGAAAAGAAAGCAACCGCTGCCTTCTTATGTCTCAAAAATATCTTAAGACATGCGTGGGAGAGCACGGCAGTAAGGGGCTGTGGAGTTTAAAGGTTTGAATGAGGATTGCTTTTTGTATGGCTCCCCCCAAAGCCCACAGCCGATGCGCAGAGCTAACGGCGCATCGACACAAAGCCACTGTCTCCGATCAGCGTTTTTTCATTGCCACGACCAGTAGCACGATCCCCCCGACCAGCGCGATTCCTCCGAGAATCGGCGACAGTGGAATCGTATTTGTCTTCTCCGCCGTCATGTGCAACGGGCCGAGGTTGACGACCTCCTCCTGGGTCTTATAAGTGATTCCCTTATATGCGAACACCACGATGCCTATCACGATCAGTATGATCGCAACTACCGATATCATCTTTTTATTCAATCCAAACCTCCGATTTTTTAACTTATTAACCGCTTCCTACCTGCGCCACCGCTGGATGAACCCGACTACTATCACGATCAGGGCAATCAACAGAAGGACGTGAAGAACCCCCCCCACCGTGTACCCCGTCAACAACCCGAGCAGCCACAGAATCACCAGTATTGCGGCAATCGTCCACAACATAATATGCTCCTTTTAGTCGTTGTTCGTTATTACTGTTCTCACCTCCCCCTTCAGGGGGGAGGTGAGAACACCAGCTATTGTACTACAGACCAACCCCCTAGAGCAGGCCAAAAGCGCGCAGCAGCCATAGAATCACCAGAATAACCACGACGACGTTCAAGATCGTCTTGATTTTGCGGTCCATCGGGATGTATGAATTAACCAGCCACAGGATTACCCCAACGATTACCAGAACGACTATTACCGTTATAAGTGACATGTCTCATCACCTCCCTTTTCTTGGTTTAATTCAGTCAATTGGCTTTGTGATCAGAACTTGTTTTGTTTTCAATCTTCTCATTATCCCAGAAATGATCAGAAACGTCGCCCTATCGGAACCCCGCGACCGTTCTTATCTGGCCGTCTCGTACTTCATTTCCCAGATGTACCACGTAGGGAATACGTAGACCCAGTAGCCGGCCGGGAGGTCTCGGATAGAGCCGTACTCCCTGTCGGTTGAATATCCCCTGTCATAGTAGTTGCCGTACGTGATGACCTCCAGGGGGGCCGAAATCTCTTTTTTCAGGTTGTAGTATTTGCCGTACGCCGACGTCGGATCATTCTTTTCTTCTGGCGTCGGGCCGGGGGTTGGCTCCGGTCCCGGGCCGGACGAGCCCTTCATGTCCTTCCAGATATACCAGTAGGGATAGGCGTAGACCCAGTAGCCGGCGGGAAGGTTCCTGTTTGTGCCGTAGGTCGTCCTGTCCTGATACCCCAGATCGTAGAGGTCCCCGTATCTATCCTTATCGGCGGGAATCGAGAAGGTCTTGAGGATCGTCTTGTATTTGCCCCTAACGGAGGCCTTTCGGTAGTCCAGAGATGCTCCCGTATCCTCCGTCTTTGTCTTCCAGATGTACCAGTAGGGGTAGGCGTAGACCCAGTACCCGGAGGGAAGGTTCCTATTGGTGCCGTAGGTGGTCCTGTCCTGGTACCCCAGATCGTAGAGGTCCCCGTATCTGTCCT
>CAZDOD010000159.1:3533-6801 GCA_964506935.1 uncultured Thermodesulfobacteriota bacterium
CCGTAGGTGGTCCTGTCCTGGTACCCCAGATCGTAGAGGTCCCCGTATCTGTCCTTGTCCTCGGGGACCGAGAATGTCTTGAGGATCGTCTCATATTTGCCCCTAACGGAGGCCCTTCCATAGTCCAGAGAGGCTCCAGTATCGCCTTCCTTTGTCTTCCAGATGTACCAGTAGGGATAGGCGTAGACCCAGTAGCCGGCGGGGAGGTTCCTGTTTGCGCCGTAGGTGGTCCTGTCCTGATATCCAAGATCGTAGAGTTCCCCGTATCTGTCCTTATCGGCGGGAACCGAGAAGGTATCGAGGATCGTCTCGTACCTGCCGTTAGCGGAGCCCTTTGTGTAGTCCAGCGAGCCCCCCGTCGACGGCTGTATCGTGCCCATGGGTGTCGTCGTCGTAGTGACCGGGAAGACGCAACCCACACCCATCGCGGCAACCGCAACCAACACGATTGTCAGCATCACTGTCTTTTTATTCGTCATGATTTCCTCCTAAATTGGGGCGAGCTTTTGCGCCCCCCGTTCGGTTACCTGGCGTTTCTCCAGGCGTACCGGTTGTACTAGACGTAAACACAGTATCCCGGCGGAAGTTTCCCTCGATCCTAGTGTCTGGCAACTCCAGGGCGTTCGCCCATCCCTCTACGGTTGCGTCGTGGTAATCTCGTAGATCCCCGTGAGCGAGCTCGCGGCTCTCCCTTTCGGGAGGGAGTTCCCGGAAACAATTATCTTTCGTGATGTTTTTTACCTTTGTCAAAAGCTCGTCAAGGTCAAAGGGTTTGCTCAGAAAGTCGTCCGCTCCGCTCTTGATGCTACTAAACCTGGTTCCAACATCACCAAGCGCGGTGATTATAATGATAGGGACTTGCTTAAGAGGTGGCTCCTCACCCCTGATTTTCCGGCATACCTCAAGGCCGTTCATTCTCGGCATTGTGACGTCCAGGAGTATGAGGTCAGGGATCAACTCCCGCGCCTTCTCATAACCATCGTGACCGTTTTCAGCAAAATACGGACTGTACCCCTCCTCACCAAGGATTGATCCGAGTGTTTCCCTGATGCTCGGCTCATCGTCAACAATAAGGACCGTGCCTACATTATTTTTCTTCATTTCCGGCCGGAACATTTCTATCTTCCCCTTTCAAATAGGTCCTTCTTCTTGAGCTCATTTAAACCGCTCACGGTCGGGACGGTAAAGTCAAATGATTTTTCAAGATAATGGAAAATAAAACAACGGTTTTCCCCTACATATCTCATCTAATTCGTAGCTTTAAATAAAGCAATATCTATGCCAGACATGAGGTATCAGCTGAAAATTTGTAACGATATATAATTACGGCAAATTTTGACATAGTCACATACGTACTGAAAAGTGAGGCATGATGGTAAGTCCTCCAAATCAGTATTACGTCCTATAAAACAGGAATATATGCGGTTAAAAAGGGAAAGTTGTCGCAAGAAGGTTCTATTTGTTAACCAGAATGGGAAATATGGTGTTTCTTGAGGAGGGCATAGAGACGGGAACGAGATAGACCTGATATATGACAGGCCTCTTTGATGTTTCCATCGCTCAACGACATTAGTTTCTTGAAGTAGTCTTTTTCTAACATAGAAAGTGCGTTTTCATGGAACACCTTTAATTTTGGCATAGCTCCCGGTTGATCGATGTTAGCGAGTAACGCTATATCAGAGACCGCAATATTGGTGGCTTGGGGTTGGGATACATTTATTCGAATATAGGGGGGTAAGTGCATTGGATAAATGATGGGGTCCGTTCGCGCTACCATCACAATCCTTTCGATGGTGTTGAATAACTCCCGAACGTTTCCCGGCCAGTCGTACTTCATCAGGATATCGAAGAACTCCGATGAAAACCTTTTGGGCTCCATACCATGGTAGGTAACCAGTTCGTGCATGTAGTATGTTACAAGGTCCTCTATATCTTCTTTGCGTTCCCGCAGTGGGGGTATATCGATGGTAAATGTGCAGAATCTATAATAAAGGTCTTCTCGAAATAGTTTGAGTTTCACCGCTTCTTTGAGATCGCAGTTAGTCGCCGCGATGATTCTAAAGTCGCTTTTTATTTCCGCCCGTCCTCCAACACTGCGAAAAGAGTGCTCTTGAAGAAATCGAAGGAATGTCCCTTGAATTGCCGGAGGAAGCTCTCCAATCTCATCGAGGAAAAGGGTGCCTCCATCAGCTTGTTGCACAAGGCCCTCCTGGGACCGGTCAGCTCCAGTAAAAGCCCCCTTTTCATGACCAAAGAGCGTGCTCTCCACGAGGGTTTCCGGCAGAGCCGCACAATCGACAACCACAAAATTCTTATCGGCCCGATGACTGTTCTTATGAATTGCACAGGCAAAGATTTCCTTTCCCGTGCCTGTTTCACCGTTGATGAGAATCGGGGCGTCACTCTTTGAAGCCTGCGCTATAAGGTCAAGACAAGACTGTATCTGGGGGCTTTGTCCCACAATTTTCTGAAAGGTTTCAAGCATAAGAGAGGTTGAGGGCCTTTTGAATACCTTTTTCGAACGGTATTGGATGGCACGGACGATATGTAGAAAGATTATATCGTGGGAATAGGATTTCTCTATATAATCCCATGCCCCATTATTGAAAGCGTATGATGCTTCATCGGGATCGATCGATTCGGTTATAACAACGACTTCGGGTGCCGAAGGAGTTTGGACAATTCTTTTCAGCGCGTGCATCCAGCTACCATCAGGCATACGAGTGCTGATAAACACCAAGTCAAATGCATCCGAGAGTGCCCTATTTATGCCATCCTTTAGGCTCCGGGAATACACAGGGGTATGTCTTTTTTCTTTTGCCTTTGATGATACTATTTCTGCAAAACTCTTATCCCTATCGATAACCAGAATCTTTGCCATCTTTGCTAATCCATTTAGAATATAAGCATTGAATATTATTAGTTATATAGGCCAATAGTCTCAAGAAATTGCGTACTATAAATATGATAATAAGACACTCTATAAGTAATATATTATAAAAAACTTCTCGCAATAATTCAATATGTAATACGCTTTTTTTATAGGTAATTTGTAATTATCAAATATTTTTCAATTAGGTCGATATTATAAGGATCCATGCTTACAGATTCTTATACCTTAAAGTTTGAAAGAATTTTTATATGTTTGGGTATGTTTTAAGACTTTAGTCACGAGAGATATGATATTCAAGCATTTTTTGAAGTACAGAAATGATTTCTTCTGTTTTTATCTCTTTCGAAAAGGATGAAAAATAGCTTATAAAACGTG
>CAZDOD010000160.1:0-6675 GCA_964506935.1 uncultured Thermodesulfobacteriota bacterium
TGGCGAGCGAAGGCATCGGGATTATCCTGATTTCCGACGAGGTTTCTGAGGTTCGTCTGAGCGAGCTTCGTCGCCGCTATATAAAAATCCACGACGTTGTAGGTAACTTTTACGGGATCGGTGACTTCGTAGTAGACAACAGCGTCGACCTGTACAACGACGTTGTCTTTTGTTATCACGTCCTGAGGTGGAACGTCCACAACCTGTTCCCTCATGTCGACCTTTCTGAGTTTTTCAAGAAACGGGATGACAAGTGTAAGGCCGCTTCCTACCGTGCGCTGGTATCTCCCCAGCCGCTCTATCAGCCCCTTTTCCCAGGGTCTGATGATCCTCATTCCCGTTGAGACTATAACAATTATAACGATGGTGAGTATATAAAATATTCCCATTTTATTTCTCCTTTTCTATTACTTTTACGATAACATGTGTCCCTTCTACTCCCGTTACCTCGACCGTCTTACCCTTCGGGATGACTTTTTCGGTTTCACTGTCGGCCCTCCATTCCTCTTTTCCAATCCTGATCTTTCCTGTATTTTTTACGTTGTCTATCACTTCGAGGACGATGCCCTTCTTCCCCACAAAACGGTCGGCGCCGATTCCGGGGGGCTGTTCCTTTGTGATCTTGTCCGCCAATTTCCTCGTTGAAACGAAAAGGACCCCCGATACTATTGCAAACGTCCCCCACTGCCACGCGTGTCCTAGTCCCAAAAGTGCAACGACTCCGGCGGCAGCGGCCCCTATGCCGAACCACATCAGGAAAAAACCGGCGGTAAAGATCTCTCCGATGATGAATGCCCCGGCAATTGCCATCCAGATCAACCATATCTTATCTTCCATAATTTCACCTCGCGTCAAGACTCAAGGGATTTTTATCATTCTCTTTTAAGCAGATCGCCAGGTCGAAGTTTTGAGCATGATAATATGTTATCTGAACGTTCCCGATTAATCAAGTCTATAATTATAAATATTCGAGAAAATAGTGCTAAAAGATAGATAAAAAAAGTGCCCGGATATTTTTAAGGGAAGTTTTGATGATTTTCTCCTGAGATTTTTATTCATGACGGGAATGAAGCGAGGATTGGGATTATGGAAACATCATATCCGCCCAAAGAGTTCTTTTATCCTCTCAGACCTCAGGAGATAGATCGATGTGAAAAGAGGGATGATAAGAAAAACAAAGAGCACCACGAGAAGTAGAATGTATCCAAATTTCATGACCGAGACGTCGCCGGCGCCGATCAAGCTTGCCACAATGTTTGGCATGGTAAATACCGTAAGGGTCCAGAGTGATACATATATCGCGATTGTTAAGACAAGTACCCACGCCGATAATTCAAGGGCGGTCCTCGCCCAAGTCCTAAGCTTTAAGAAATGTATGACAGCCGTAATGATAAAAATGGAAAAAATCATCTCCAAAGAACCAAAGGCATGAAAGTTTTTGAAGATAAATATCATCATCAGGAGATAAACGGGGACATGTGCCTCCATCTGGCGCATGAGCTCGATCATCTCAAAGATGGCGGGGGTAGTTGTGATGTTTTTGATTACGTGAAAAACCAAAAATAGGGAAATGATGATAAATACCACACTGATAAATATCACAGAAAGGGGCCTTTTTCTTTCAGTAATGGCAGTAGCTTCCATCTTCCGTCACCATCTTTCGTAACAATAAGTCTTCGTCACCCGAGTCTTTTAAAAGTTACAACGAATTGATAAATATTTCATCTTCATCCAAAACCTTAAAATCCATCCGATCTGGCCGTGCATGAGGAACAGGTCTTTTTATCCTGGTGTTTACAGTAATTATTTACGAACCGCCGGCGTCTTTGCCTTTCCTCATATAGACTGTTCGTATCGGGAAGGGGATCTCGATTCCCTCTTTGTGGTAGCGGGCATGGAGCGCCTTTACAAACTCATGCTTTAATAAATACTGGTCGACATACTCCTTCACCCTTATAATAACGCTAAAATCGATGCTGAAGTCACCGAATGTGTGATAGCGGATGAGCGGCTCGTATTCGGGGACGCCGCCGGGGATCTCTTTAATAATTTTTCTTGCCACATCGAGGGTGATCTCCTCGACACGCTCTAGGTCACTGTCATAACTTACGCCCACGGGGATTACTAGAGACATCTCACTTTTTGGTCCAGTGTAGTTTGTGATGATAGATGTAGAGATCTTCGAGTTCGGGACGATGATTAAGTTGTTCTGAATCGTTGTTACATAGGTGTTCCTCCACGTGATATCAGTGACGTATCCTTCATCTCCGGATTCGAGCTTTATGAAGTGCCCCTGCTTTATCTTTCCTGATGCAATTATATGGATTCCCGAAAAGACGTTGGATAGGGTGTCTTGGAGTGCAAGGGCCGCGGCTAGACCCCCGACGCCGAGTGCTGTAAGGAGAGGTGTTATGGATATTCCTAGGGTGTCAAGGATTATTAAAAGGCCAATTAAAATGATTACAGCATAGGTCAGGTTGGTTAAGATGGATGTCGAGGGGAAGGCCTTACCGAGCCTTTTGGTGTAGAATTTTATAAAGCCCACGGAGATCCTCGCCGCTACGATGGTCACCGCAAAGATCAGGATCACTAAAATGGTCTTGTGGGCTATTTTTACGAACTCATCACTCAGATGGGAATGTATAAGCGCCTCATGAATCCCTAAAGTGATGAAGAGGAGAAAGGTAACACCTTTTAGGGCCCTTATAATAAAATTATCTACTTTCCATTTAGTCTTGGATACTATCTTCTCGATTTTTTTCAGGACGATTATTTCAAAGATTATCCCCAAGATCAGGCCCCCGGCGATAAAGATCGCGGGAACGGCCCCCGGGAAGGCCAAGATTTTATTTAGATATTCCATCGTTTTTCAAATCCTTTTGTATCGTTCGGTTGTTGTATTATTTCTTCTGTCTCTTCACCTTCGGGTTCTCTAAAAGGGGTGACAGATTTCTTGAAGGCAACATGTTACTATTTTACGGGTTTTTGCGTTAGAAGTCAAAAATTTTGGTGGAATAATTGGCCTTAAAGGTCCTTGGATGCGAAGTTGGATGTCGTCGTCACATTTATAGGATTTGATTTCTAATTCGTAAAAGATGGGATTCAAATTATAAATGAAATGCTACTTCTTCTCCTATTTTCCACCAATAAGCTTTTTATAACTCTCGCAGGCGGTCTCATTGCCCATGTCGCAGGATTTTTTGAAATCCTCCAAGGCCTTTTCGGCCTCCCCTGAGATATAGTATGTTAGTGCCCTGTTATGGTAGGCAAGAGATGAATTCGGATCAATCAATATAATAGCGCTGAAATCCTCGATCGCATCAGCGTATCTCCCCATGTTGCCGTAAGTGACACCCCTGTTGTTTAATGGCCTGATATCATCGGGGTCGAGGCTTATTGCCTTCGTGTAATCTAAGATCGCCTCGTCGAACATCTTCATCTCATCAAAAAGGAGCCCCCGATTGTAGAGGGCATCGCCGAAATTAGGGTCAATGTCTATGGCCCTATCAAGGTCTTTTAGGGCATCTTCATATCTCCCCAGTTCCCGATAGGCGTTCCCCCGACCGCTCAGTGCGCCGGTGGAATTCGGGTCCAGTTCGATCGCCTTTGAGAAATACAGAAGGGCGTTTAGCAGATCGCCCCCTTCCGCGTAGGTTTTCCCCCTATCCCTCCATTCCCGGCTCATCAATCGGGCTATGGGGGGGACCTTTTCATCGAGACCTGAATAGTGGAAAAAATACCCCGAAAAGAATCCCAGAAGGACAAATATGATAACCGCGGCGGCGGTCAAGGTCTTAAAAAGATAGGGCTTTTTTCTAAATCTGTCTATTGCCCCCTTTGATTCGAGGCCCACGTGTGTTGCGAATGTAAATGGTTCTCCTTCCGTCTCGTCCCCTTTTACTTTCGCCGGTCTTTCCCTTTTAATGAATATCTCACTCTTACAAAAGGGGCAGTAAAGAACCTTTCCCGATTTGGGGACGAGGTCGTCGAGCATCCTCCCCTTAAATCCACACTGTGAGCAAAAAACCTCCATCTCTTATTCTCAAAAAATTAAAAAGTTGATTTCGTAAAATTCAAAGACACGGCCCGATTTAAAGTCGTCTTTCGATTACTCCTTCTTTTCAGCCACCTTTAGCGCCTTCTTCGCCAGTGATTCGGAATATCTCCCCCACGAGTCCTCATCACCGGGCCTTTTTCTCCATATCACGAAAGTGCATACGTCCGCCCCGGCCGGGATAGTATTTTTGAATTCCACCTGAAAATCATACTCGGGAAATTTCTCTTTCACGGCGTCTATCATCCCCTGGACAAGGTAGCGCTGGACGCGGCAGTCGAAGGCCTTGTAGCTGTCCTGATGCGGACACCACAGGATGTCGAACGAGCAGTGGTCTTCGTCGTCGATCCTCGGGTCTTCGGGAGAGGCGTAGATCTCCCGGTTGATCCAGCTCGCATACGCCGATATGAATTCGATGGGCTCGATGCCCTTGGGGACCGAAATCCCGTCGAGGATCTGACGGCCGATGTCACGCCCTACTTCACATAGGGCCTCTATCATCACCCGCTGGCCGTTTTCCCCAAACTGGCGCTCGGCGCAAACGAGCATCGCCAACACCGACATCGCGAGCATGTTCCCCCACCGAAAAAGCGATGTCGGGTCATAATCTTCCCTCGAAAGCGCCTCCCTCTTGCAACGATCCCCGGCATCTCTAAAGGGATAGTTGAATCTCATCTTGAGGGTCTCCATCGAAACCTCCTTTGCTTTCTGACTTGTCAACCGGCCTTGGTTTTAAAGCTATAAATTAGAATATTATATCTACTCTGGGATTTATGATATTTAGCCTATATACATCGACGACGATATCGTATGCATATATGATCCCCTCTATATATATCTTGGAGCCCTTCTTTATCAGAAAGACAAGGTCTTCATCGTCCTTTAGCCCAATGTTTACTTTACACTTGGGAAATCCTTCGCTGATGTTTTCGGCTTCTATTATATAGCGATATGATCTGTTGGGGAAATTATCGCCGGTGCCTATGGAATCCTCACCGTAATAGACGGCGCCCCTTACGTCTATTACTGAAAGTTTCCCGCTGAGATTGATTCCCAGAAGACTCTCTCCATATTCCTTCAATTCCCATTCTTTTTGTATTTTGGTAAAGCTGGATTCATGTAGATTTTGTATCTTTTCGTCTATCTCATCGATATCAATGTAGATGTCACTTTTATATAGATCCCAGTTTTCGATTGACACAGGTGATTCGGGTAGCTCAAAGGTGGTCGTTGATTCGGAGGGATTTGGGGTGGTATGTGATTCGAGGCTCTCCTTTTCAAAAATATCTGTCGGCGACGATGTCTCCGGGATCTCTGGCTGTATTGGAGAGAGGAGGTTTTTGGATTCCGTCTCTTCGATATCGGATGGAACGGGCTTTTCTCCTTTTTTTTCGATGTTATTTTTGATTCCGGTCGTGGTCGTATCTTTGGTCCACCAGTCGCCGGTGAGATATCCGGAGAGATAGCCGAGCCCGAAGACAGTAAAAAATAGAAGGCCAAAAATGAATATTTTCCTTCTATTGTATTGAGATTTTGGTAAATTTCTATTCGTCGTCGCCATCTTTTGAAAAGTGGCGCCCATATCGGGCCCCGGGCCTTTGTCCCCTTCATCTTCCGGTTCTTCAAAGGTCTCCTTTTTTACAAAGAAATTACTCTTACACCTTTTGCAGGTTACATTCCTCCCCGACTCCGGTATGAGCTCGTCATCTATCTTCCCATTGAAGCTACATTTCGGGCAGACGACTTCCACTTTTTATCTCCAAAGAAATTTCAACCAAAAGGAAAATCCTATCTCTTGGGGGGCACGAATTCACCAACCACAACCTTACAGCCACAGTCCTCAAATACCCTTTTGCTCTTAGATAGTGAATCAACACTCGCATATCTAAATACCTTCCCCTTTTCCAATTCAATGGTAATCTCACCTATGGATTTTCCGGTTTTTGTGGCGAGGTCTTTGATCAAGTGGTATCTCTTCTGGTCATTTTCCGGCGTAAAGACGGTTAGGGAGTGTATGGTTGTTGTCCTGCAGCCGAGGTCTTCGAATGTCCTTTTGTTTGTAAACAGCGATTCCTTGCTTAAATATCTGAACGTCATCCCGCGCTCCATCTCCTTTTTTATTCTGTCGGTGGACATGCCGGTTTTCTTGGCGAGGTCCGAGATCAGGACAGCGCTTTTTTTGGCATCGCTCGGCGGATAGACCGTCAGGGCATAGAAGATTCGATACTCATAGCCGCAGAAAGGACATATGTCGGCGTGTATCTTGATCTCTTTGGAACATTCGGGATTAGGGCATCTCTTCATCGGGATTTTTCGGTCGGTGACCATGGTGTCGACCTTCTTTTCGACCACCTCCTTTATCTTTACACGACGTCCCTTTTGTATTTGTTTGATGCCCAAGATGAAAAACACAAGACTTCCCAGGGATGCGAGAGATGTGGAAGTAAAATCTCCCTTGAGGAGGAAGTTAACCGAGGCGGCCAAAAGCCCTATACCTATGACCACAAGAAGATATCCCATCTATTCTACACTTCCATTGATTAGACCGAAGATCCTTTTTATCCCGTGGGTTAATTTACAACAGACCTTTGAATCTTGGGACCTAGGGTCGAAAATTATCA
>CAZDOD010000161.1:0-6674 GCA_964506935.1 uncultured Thermodesulfobacteriota bacterium
ATCCCTTCGGCGGCGAGAAAGGCGGTCTTCGTATTTTCCGTAAAGATATAAGCGGCGAGGCCGAACTCTGTCGAGTTCGCCTTTGCCAGGGCGTCATCAATGTCCGAGAATGTCGAGATGGGTGCCACCGGGCAAAACGGTTCCTCGGTCATAATCGCCATCGAGGGATCAACATTGGTGATCACCGTGGGCTCGTAGTAGAAGCCCTTGTTGAATCCTTCGGGCCGCATTCCCCCGCATTTGACCACTGCCCCCTTTTTGACGGCGTCGGAGATAAGCTTTTCGGTCGCGTCCAGGCGCCTTTTATTCGCGATCGGCCCGACATCGGTTTTGGGATCGCGCCCGTCCCCGACCACGAGCGATTTTGTCACTTTGACAAATCTTTCGATGAATCTATCTGCGGCCGATTCCTGGACATAGAATCGGCTTGCGGAGATGCAGACCTGCCCGTTGTTCCTGTATTTTCCCCTTGCGCAAGTCTCCGCCGCCTGATCTATATCTGCGTCCTCGAAGACGAGAACGGGGGAATGACCCCCCAGCTCCATTGTGACCACCTTGATCCCGTCCGCGCTTAGCTTGAGTATTTCCTGCCCGATCGGGACGGAGCCCGTAAGCGTGACCTTTCGGATTATGTCGGATTTTATGAGGTGATCGCTTATCATCGACGATTTCCCCGTGACCATGTTCAATACGCCCGCGGGGATCCCGGCGTCGTGGGCGGCCTTTGCTATAGAGAGGGTCGTTCTTGGGGCCTCGACGGCGGGCTTTACGATTATCGAGCAGCCGCACGCAATCGCCGGGGCGATTTTTCTTGACGAGAGGAGGGCCGGGAAATTCCACGGCGAAAAAGCGGCGACAGGGCCTATCGGCTCTCTTATGACCAAGAGCCTGTGCTGTTTCGAGTGGCCGTCGATGACGCGGCCGTAGATCCTTCTTGTTTCATCGGCGTACCAGTCGAACTGTTCTGCGGCCGCACCTACCTCGGCTATCGCCTCGGCGATGGGTTTCCCCTGTTCTTCTGTTAGAACCGCCGCGATCTCCTCCTTTCTCTCTTTTATTATATCGGAGACTCGTCTGATATGAGCGCTCCTCGTCCAGACGTCCACCTCCTTCCACGATCGCCACGCCCTTTCGGCCGATTCGAGGGCACGGTCGAGGTCGTCTTTGGTTGCAACGGGCACGGTGTCTATCTTTTCTTCATCCGCCGGATTCATGATATCTATTTTTGCCCCGTCGGAGGCGGGCGTCCAGTCACCGTCTATGTACATTAAATTTGGAATGGTCATTGATAAAGATCCTCCATATAATTTACAGGCCGATTTTATGTCTCATCGCCTGCGTATCTTCACACCAGTTTCCCACATTCCAGCGGCCGAACACCCCCATCCCGCCGAGCGGATTTAACCCCCAGTAAACGGGGACATGGATGAGGGAGAGGCCGTCGTGTTTTTTTGCCTTTTCGAGGGCGGATATAACAGAATCGATTGAACGGCCTCCATCCATGGCGAGGATCTCTCTTTTTTCGCACTTTATCGATTTCGCCCACGCGACGTAGTCGACCTCGACGCTGTCGCTCGTTGCATAGATTTTCCCGTATTGGTCCTGCTGGAGTCCGCTTATTGCCCCCATCCGCCGGTTGTCGAGGACTACGATGCACCCTTTTACCCGATGCTCCAAGCCGTCGATCAATATCTGTGGGTTCATCACAAACGAGCCGTCACCGCACAGGGCGAGGCCGTAGAAGGGCTTTTCTGAGAGCGCCGTCGAAAGGAGGGCCGAGGCGGCAAATCCCATGTAGCTCGCCCCCGTGTCGGTAAAGGTGCGCCCCAGTCGGTCATCCTCTACTATCTGGAAGCCGTTGGCCTGGACATCTCCGGCGTCAAAGAACGTTACGACATCATTCTTTCTCGCCCAGTCGGTGGCTGCCTTTATGACGGCGGGCTGTGTCAAGACCTCTTCGCCCCATGCCTCGTCGAAGAGGAGGGCGGTGTCGTAACGTTTTCGGCGGAATCTATCCCACTCGCCCCTTTTTGCCCTGCAAGCAAGGAACCACTCGGAAGGCTCGTCGGGCTTTTTGAAATCGTTTTTCAGCATCTCGTTTAATCTTTTAATAGTTGCCTTTATGTCACCGACCAGGGCGGTTGTCTTCCCGTAGTGGAGGGCCGAGTGGACATCACCGTTTATATTTATGACGTGCTTGATCTTGGGGTATCCTGTGCGTGAGGAGTCCGACTGGCAGACGAACCTCGTACCGATCGCGACGAGGAGGTCGGCCTCCTCCATGGCGAAGTTTCCCGAGATCGTGCCCTTCGATCCCCCGACGGTCATGTTTCGCTCGTGATCAAAGGGGATTATGCCCGAGATCAAGGGGCTCGTTACGGCTACGGAGTCAGAAAGCTCCAAAAATTCCGCGATCTCTGGCCCGGCGCCCCTCGCACCGCCGCCGATCTTGACGACGATTCTCTCGGCCTCGCGAAGCTTCTCAAGCGCGGGAGCATAAAAACCATCGGCCGCAGGGCCCAGAGGGGGCGGCGGGTCTTTCGGGAGTTCGTCAAGGTTGAACCCTTGGAGCATCATGGGTTGTGTGTTCATCGGGAGGAGCAGGAAAAACGGTCCCGCCCGATAGGGATGGCAGGTGGCCACAAGGCCGCGGCGAAGGGCGGTCGATACGGCGCCGGGTGTGTGAAGCATGTAGGCATCTCCCATTGCGGATGTTATACGCAGGAATATATCCTGCTCGTGTGAGGGGACCTGCTGCATATTCGGGCCTTCCGCCTCTGTCGTCTCATCGCCCAAAAGACACCATACCCCGATCCCGTCGCTCAAGGGCAATAGGGACCCCGAAACGGCGTGCATCGCCCCCGGGCCGATCGAGGTGATCACGCATGCTTTTTCGCCCGTTACCCATCTGAGAGCGGATGCCGCATGAACCGCCTCCGTTTCATGTCGGACGGAGTAGGTTTTAACAACGCCCGCTTCTTCATAGATGCGCAGCACCTCGCCGATGTCGGTCGAGCCGTGGCCGAAGATTGCGATGAATTTAGAGATCCCCTGTCTGATCAGCCCGAGGACGACGGCCTCGGACAGGGTAACATCGACGTATTTCGGCAGTGTCCCCGATTTGATTGCGTCTTCGATCCCCCCGGCCTCTCTTATCACCCTCGCTCTCTTCTCTCGATCTTTTGTCAATGTCGCTTGATCCACTATAGTACTCCCTCTTCAGGTTAATTATTTCCTAATTTGATTTATTAAAAGGTAAAGATAACTCACTAGCAGAAAGAATTCAAGGGATAATTAACGGAGGTCTTTGTATAAGGGAATTTTTTATGATAATAGTCAAGACTTCTACTGGATTTGTGATATAGATGTTTTTGAGCTAAACAATATGCAGTCGATTTTTCTTGACATCTTTGTGCAGGCGGGATAGTTTTTATTATAATCTTTTTCGGAGGCATTAATGTATTTTAAGGAAACAAAGAAAGATGTTTTGGAAATAGAAGACGGTGTTTGTCTACCCATTCGTATGTGGCTTCCAAAAAAGGCTCCGAAGGCGGTTTTTATCGCAATCCATGGGGGGATGGCACACGCGGGAGACTGGGTTACACCGGCCCTCTTTTTTGCAGAGAAGGATATTGCAACAGTCGCCTTCGATCTCAGGGGACACGGTCTTTCTCCGAAGCACAACAAGAAGCTTAAACTCCTCCTCCATATCGATTCTTTCGAAGACTACATAAACGACACCAAGTGCATTTTGGATTACATCAAAAAGGAATTCCCAAAGGCCCCTGTCTTCATCCTCGGCCATTCCCTCGGAGGATTAATTGCACTGTACTATGGGCTTACCAAGGCGAAGGGGGAAAAGAGCATCAAGGGATTTATCGTTTCTTCTCCGTGGTTAAAGAATATTGTCGGGATACCCCCGATTCTCAAGGCGCTGTCAAAGGTTTTTTCGGTGATCTATCCTAAGCTCCCGAGTCCCGCCGACCTGAACATAGATGATCTGACACGCGACAAAACCATCACGAAGCGACATCACAAGGATGAGAAGGAGAAACTCCGTGGCACCAAAGGGACACCGAGGTTCCTCATAGAGGCGGAGAAGGCCCAGGAATGGACGAGCGAAAACCTCAAGAACTGGAAGAATTTCCCGCTCTTTGTCGTCATCGCAGGGGAAGACAGGCTCGGGGATTCAGAATTTGCGGAAAAGGCCTTGGCAAAGGTCCCCGAGAAATTGATCACCCTTATCAGATATGAAGACAATTATCACGAGAATTTCAACGAGATAAACAGGGAGGAGATCTTCAACAAAATACACAAGTGGATGCTTCCGCTGATGAAGTAGTTATTAAAAGACCCCTTTTGGTCCTTTAGCAAATACAAAAGTAGAAACGGAGAGGCTCAGACGATTGTGTCTGGGCCTTTTTGTATTGTACTTAAGCGAATAAATCTTATGGATTAAACAGGTTATCTTTCCAGTGAAGCGACTTCATCATACATCTCGATCTCGGGCGCTCCACTAAGAAAAGGTGCAAGGAGACCTCCCAATTCTTTGAAGTGGGGAGTCTGACTATGTTGGACGAAGGCATCCATATCTGTATACTTCTCGTAGATGAAAAATTTAGTCGAATCATTCTTTGACCGGTGGACTATATAGAGGAGCGTTTCCTCTTCCTGTTTGACCTTTAAGACAAAGTCCTTTAGGACCTTTTCCAACTTTTCTTCCTCTCCGCTTTTAGCGGAAATCTTTGCGACAACAATCATGTCTAATTCCTCCTTTGTTTTATTTTTGTTCGGAAAACGAATCGACGACCGGGATTTCCGGGACGATCGGCTTTTTCTCGGGCCCCATCCTGGCTATCCTTATACCCCTGAATGTTACCGAGGCCAGGACGATCGCCCCACCTAAAAGCGCCCAATGCCCCGGCCTTTCTCCAAGAAGTAAAAAGACCCAAAGGGGATTAAGGAGAGGCTCGATAATCGGGATGAGCATCGAGTCGAGGGCTGTTACGTCCTTTACGGCGACTGCATATAATATATATGGGATTCCGAGCTGGACGACGCCGAGAAGGGCGAGCCCCACACACCCTTTAAGATCGGGCATCGACTTGAACATGAATGGGAGACAGACAAAGGCCGTAACGAAATTTCCGATGAGTAAAGATTCGATCGTCGACCCGCCCTTTTGCATTCTCATAAATACCGCGAAGCACCCAAAGGTGATTCCGCTGATAATGGCAAGGATATTTCCAAGGAAGCCGCCGGGCTCCAGTGCATCGAAAAAAAAGAGCAACATCCCGACCATGACCGTTGCGATGGTAAACCAATCCTGTCTAGTGGTTTTTTCACCAAGAAACCACGAGCCCAGAAGAGCAACGTAGATCGGAGCGGTGTATTGGAGCAGGATGACGTTGGCGGCGGTGGTTAGCTTATTGGAAAGGACAAAAAGGATTACAGTCAGGGAATAGGTCAGGCCGCCCAGGACCTGTGCGGGGGAAAATGTGAAACGGGGGCGCCGGTGGAGGAAGAGAAACATCAGGACGATTACGAGGCCGGCTATGGCGCTCCTCGTCCCGGCAATAGCCATGGGGTTCCAATCGATCCATTTGATCAAAAGGCCCCCGAGGCTCCAGAGTACAGCGGCGAAAATCAGAAAAAATACGGCCTTTTTGTGCCGAGATTCCAAATCTACTCAGGTTATTTCTTTAGTATTTTTCTATAACTTCCGAGAGCTAAAAAGGCTGAAATTACAGCCAAAGAAGCGAAAATGATAAAGAGGTATACAACTTTTTCGTAAAGGATAAGTTCGTAGAAATCACTGTAAAGAGTTGGGGAAAATCCTAAAAGGACTATTAATACGGTGAAGATAATTGTTAAAACATGCCAAAGCATCTTAGACTCCTTCTACTAAATGATAACTTTTTTAAATAGACTTTTACCACTTTGAAATGAATATTTTTCTCAACTTATAATTGATTCTACAAAAAAAATACTATCTCATATGACAAATTTTGTCAAGAGCTAAAAATAGTGTTCTCGAAGATAAAAAAGTTTGTAGCATAAACTAAGAAGCACCCCACTGGTGGTTCATGTCATAATTTTAGTTTCCTTCGATTTTACAGGGCGGGAAATTTATTTTCCTTCCGGCGACGGTTTTTTCTTTTCAGCTTTTTGTTCGGTTTTCGATTTTGTAAATAGCTCGCCGATCCCACCAATACTACCCAAGACACCGGATGCCTCGTACGGCAAAAATATCTTCGTTGCCTCTCCCTCGGCAATATTTCCAAGTGTCTCGAGATACTTTATGGCGATCAGGTCGTTTGTCGGATTTCCCTTATGGATTGCTCCAAAGACCGTCTCTATGGCCTCTCCCTCGCCCTGGGCTATGGCGACCCTCTTATATTTCTCGGCGTCGGCGACCTTTTTTATCGCCTCGGCATCGCCCTCGGCCTTGAGGATGGCAGACTGCTTGTGACCCTCGGCCTCGAGGATCATAGCACGCCTGTCTCGCTCGGCTTTCATCTGGCGGTGCATCGCCTCGGTCACGTCAGCTGGGGGCTCTATCCTCTGGAGCTCGACCCTCGTCACCCTCGTCCCCCACTTATCGGTGGCGTCGTCCAATATCTCCCTGAGCTTGGTGTTGATAAGCTCCCTTGATGTGAGAGACTCGTCGAGGG
>CAZDOD010000162.1:0-6598 GCA_964506935.1 uncultured Thermodesulfobacteriota bacterium
ATCCTAAAGGGGGGGGTAATTGGCGGTAAAACACAAAATGGTAAATGGAAACTGGACGTCCGCTTTAATAAAACCGATCTAATTGCCAGAATACAACGGATTGCCCGATATAGAAAACGTATTTCAATATATAATATTGATGCGGCAGAGTTCATTATCGAAGTTCTCCCAAATTTACCCCAAAAAACACTTATCTATCTAGATCCACCTTACTACGTCAAAGGCAAAGGATTATACGAAGACCACTATTCTCCGGAGGACCACATCAAAATTGCCGAACTTGTTTCTAGTCGCATATGCCAACCATGGATTATATCCTATGATGCTACACCAAATATTATCTCTCTATATGGCGGCTACCGCAATATTAGTTATAGCCTCAGCTACAGTGCACAAGAGCGATATTCCGGCTCTGAAATCATGTTTTTTAGTAATAATCTTGAGATCCCTGCCATTGAACACCCAACTCGTGTTAAAAACAAGAACATCGCGATCAACTGCTAATACCGTCTATGAAAGTTTGCCCCTTTTTTCATCTCCACCGAAACGCCTCCGCATACCCCTCTTAATATCTTCGTGGGTATACTTGAAATATTACCCTTTACTCTTGATAGTAGAATGATCGAGAAGCTCTTTCAACTTTAATAGGTTACTGGTGCTTTTGAGAAGATGGATGGTGAACGGCTGGAATAATCCAGACACTTGAGTAAAAGCCCGACAGGCCTATGGATGATCAAAGGGCTGGTCAATCTGAACACGGGCGGGCAGGACCCGGCGGTCCGGCTCAAATAGTGGCTTTCGGCACCTCCATTATCCGAATTTCGTCTTGAATCCATGCCCCCCGGCGGGCCAGGAAAACAATATAGCCCTCCTGTCGCAGATATACCAGCATGAAGCGCACTCCATGCACTCATCGAGGCTTACGAGCGAAGCCTTCTTCTTTTCAATTTTAAAACACCCCGCGAGGCAGACCTTTACGCAATCGCCGCACCCGTTGCACCTGTCGCCGTCTATCCGGATAAATGTTTCCCCCCCCCTTACCCACTCGACCCCCGGAAATCTCCCTTTTGTCTTCGTCATCTTACTTTTTCCTTCTCTTTGGCGGTTTTTTAAAGATTGAGGGATCGGCATTCACGGTAAAGGCGACTAGCCTCCCGCTCAAACGATCTGAACCTTTTTCGGTTGCTTTCAAAAGCGACGTGTATACCGGCTCAATTAAGGGAAGGGAAATCCTAAAAAAGAGGTTCGCCGACCACGCAAGGGGATAGAGAATGATAGCGGCGAGCCTGACCAGCGGATCACAGATAATGAGCAGGAGGTTGAGGGAACCTGTGAGCAGGGTGAACGCATTCCTTCGATCCTTCAGTTTGCGACGTGAGGATGGGATTACCCTTTCATTTTGGGCTGAATAGTCGAACCGATTGTGGTGCCAGTTATGATAATAGCGGAAGAACATCCTTATCCACCGGGTGATTATCCTAGGCTCTCTGGCAAGCGAGATGAGGATCGCCTTCAATAAGGGTGTGCTTATAGATTTGAGGGTGCCCAGGCCCCAGCCCTGATGAATATATCGTTTGAGCTCTTTTTCGTCATGGCTTTCCTGCGCATTTCTCAGGTTGTACCTATTTTTTGCCCTTATTGACCAGGCAATGATTGGATGCCTTCTGATTCTCCTATCGTATTTGCGCAAAAACTTCTTTGACGTATCGCGGGCCTTTACCGCCTCAATTGCGACGTCTGCGGCGATCTCGGCCGAAAACCATGCGGCGGGGACCCCATCGCAGAGCTCCGTCCCCTCAAGTCCCGCGGCATCACCTATGAGGATCATTCCGTCGGTATGATTCGGCATGGCGCGAAGCTCGTCATCGAGGCCGACGAAAATCTCAAACCCCTCCCACATCCTCGCCCGGAGCACGATATGGGGGCTCACCTCATCCCTCCACCAGGGCAATTTCGACGTGATCCTCTCATGATATTGATCAAATGCCTTCTTGAGATGCACCACCTTATTTTTGTCAAGCCTCAGGCACTGATCCTGCATAAAGTGAAGGCTCTCCCGGTATGGCCATACCATTAGTCCGTTGCCGTATCCCAGGGGTGGGGCGACCTTTTGCTCATCCCATCCCCACGCAAATCGAATCGAATGCCCGAAGATCTCGTCAATCTTCTCTTTTGGCATTAAATAGTCATAGGTATCGGCAAGGGAGATAACCTCGGGGGGATATTTCCTTCTGATCCCGGCCTCAACGGCAAGCAGCCCCTGCGAACCTTCGGCATCTATAACAATCTGTGACCGAATCTTCCTCCCTCCTTCGAGGATCACGCCCCCTATCGCGCCACCTTCCACGATCAGTCCTGTAACCGTGGTGGATGTCATGAGCTCGGCCCCCATTTCAACCGCTTTTTTCGCCTCCCACTCGCAAAATGCCATGCAGTAGGCGTTATACCCGAACGCCACGACAGGAGAAAACGGCCTAGGGATCATCAGAGTATTGTCGGTGTCTATGTCACCTGAGTCAATGTCCTTTATTATGTAGTTGATAATTCCATCAACGGGCCGTTCGATCGGCGGATTTCCATCCCGAATAAAGTCAGGGCCGAACAAAAATCCATAGATTGGTATGGTGAGTCCTGAAATGACTTTTTCCCCGACCTTTTCCGATCGTTCGATCATAAGCGTTCTGAGACCGTGTTCTGCGCATTTCCTGGCAGCAACGGGTCCGGCGAATCCCGAACCGACAATGATGACGTCGTACTGCTTATCCGTCATTTTTTGATCTCCCGTTTTCATTTTATCGAGGGAAAGCAAACCTCGCGCGAATACCCGCTTATCGCGGGGTTTGACCGCCTGATTTCAAACTTATCGGCGACAACGCCGTTTTTGTAACCTGCCCCCGACAATGGTACCACTTTTTAAGCCGACCATAAGTGTATGTTTCCCTCCCAACCCCCGAAGACCGGAGATGTTCGGTCACTTAAGCCAGGGGATTTTACTTGAGCAAACTGTGCTGCCTGATGGTGTTATACTTGGTTCCCGATGAGCAGCCAGACAGGCAGTGGGAAGAGCGGATGGAGATAAAATAACGTTACAATAATCGGCGCCCGGCCTCTTGCGTGTCCTGTTTATTATGAGGTTCGGTCTACTTTTTTACGGAAACCGGCTTCCTCCATAGCCTTCTTGGCGCACTCAGGACAGTAGCCATGGGTAAATTGGGTGTCCGAATGTTCGCTAAAGTAGACCTCAAGTTGCTGCCAACAACCTTCTTGATTGCGGATCTTCTTGCATTGGGAGCAGATGGGGAGAAAAGCCTCCAGGACCTTGACTTCAGCAATGGATTTCCTCAAGTCCTCAACCAACTGGCGCTCATAATCAACCAGTTGTCGTATTCTGGATGTCAACCCACCGATCAAAATGAAAGAAACAAGGCGTATTAATGTATTCCAGACGGCATAAAAGTACGATGAATGTGGGTTTCCTGACAGTACGTCCGCCCCGAACCACACAATAGCAGAAAGCAAACTTAAAGACAAAGAAGCACGAAGACCCACAAACCAAGCTGCAAGTGATATAGGGGCAAAGTAGAACACAAAGAAATTAAGTTCGTACCCTGTTATATAATCGAGAAATCCGATAAATATCACACCGATCGTAGCGACCGATCCCCACAGCCATATTGACTGATTATTCTTCATTATAGGTTCTCTACGCTCAAACCGAACATATATATACTATCCTTTGACCTAACCGTAACATGTATTATTGAGGGAGCAAAGACTGACCTGGCCCCGAAAATGAGTCCATGTAAAAGTGTATGTCTTCAACGAAAGTTGGACAATTGGGGCTCTAAATTAAGTTACACGTCCGGGCTTAACTCTTTCGCTATTTACTCTTTTTCTTCGTTCCAGCGTCTTCTCTTTTTTAAAGTTTTTTATTTTTTAGGATATAGTCTATTCTATGATAATAAACATCAATAGGAATTATGTTATCCAACGATTCATAATACCTATTTAAATTATGATAGTCAACAAATTTGCCAATCTCACCACCGAAACTCCTCCGCATATTCCTCCCGAATATCTTCAACGGTATATTTTAGGTAATTCTCGGTGCCCCTAATGGAAGAATGCCCAAGAAGCTGTTTCAGTTTGGCAAGGTTTCCAGTGCCGTTTATAAAGTGAACCGCAAAGGAATGCCTGAGGGTATGTGGATGAACATCCATATTCAGGGCAGTTTACTTTAATTCTACCACTTCTTGTAACACCAAAAAAAGGGGTTACGAAGACTCGTAACCCCTGTATATTACTGGTGCCGCAGCCCGGAATCGAACCGGGGACACTCGGATTTTCAGTAGCCTACTCAAGACGATAAAGTATTGATATCACTGTAATTACAATTCCCTACATTGCCCCAGAATGCCCTCAAATGTCCCTAGAATTCCCCGGTTATTGTAACACTTTTTGTAACAAAAATTAGGTGATGCTAACTGCAAAAAAATAGTGTTTTTATACCCTGTAGTTGAGCAATGCTAACTAACGTCGCTCTTATAGGACTTCTTTGATTCGGTCCAGAGTTTTTTGAATATCATCGGGTTTATTGTAAAGATGGGGGGAAAACCTGATAAAATCTTTCCTGCACGAAACAATTATCTTAGTCTCTTTGAGTTTTCTGGTCACTTCGGCTGGATCCTTTCCTGGAATACGTGCAGCCACAATGGACGTTCTTTCTCTTTCATGACGTGGTGAGATAATTTCTACATCTAGCTCTTCCAAACCATCAATCAGCATATCGGCCAGATGTTTATTGTAAGAAAAAATCCGCTCCACGCCAATGTTTGTGAGGTATTCTATGGAACGTGCTAAACCAATCGCACAGCCATAAGCCATAGTACTGAACTCAAAACGCTGTGCAGTTTTGGGAAACTCCAGTCGGTCCGCCTGAAGATCCCACATGTCTTTATGGCTGCGAAATCCAACCAATCCTGGTTCCAGTCCTTCTTGCAGGTGTGATGCTAAATACATCACCGCTACACCAAATGGCCCACAGAGCCACTTGTAGGCACCGGAGATTAAAGCATCAACGCCAGATCCCAGTGCATCAATTGGAATAGCACCGGCTGACTGAGTTGCATCTACTATCAGGAGAGCATCATAGTCATGGGCTGCATCTGAAAGTTTTTGTAAGTCATAACATTGTCCGCCACTGTACTCAACGTGTGAAATGCAGACAACAGCGGTATGATTATCAATCAGCTTGATAATATCATCAGGTTCGGCATAACTATTCTTCCCCTTGGCTAACCTTATTTCGCATTTTGTATGGTTTGATACACGGAGCCAGGGATACAGCGTACTGGGGAAAACTATATCTGTACTGATTATATTTGCCTCCGAAACGGGTGCTATTGCCCAGGCTAATGAACTGATAAGTTCCGTTGCGCTGGAACCTACTGCGATATCTTCAGGTCGGGCATTAAAAAGGCGTGCGGCGGCATTGTGTAAGTCATTAAATACGGCTGCTTCGGCATTTTCGTCAAAATTTATGCTTCCGTTTTCTGCGAGGTCTTTTTGCCATTCGGTAATAGCTTTTTCAGCACCTTGATACATTAAGGCAACATTAGCTGCATTCAAATATGTACATGTGCGGCTGGCCGGAAAATCCTCTGGACTGACTATTGTGTTCATGTATTTTTCCTTGTATGGTCAAAACTTCCACAATGTCTTCACCTTTTCTGTATTTTTAATTTTATCAAAAGAACAATAAATAGCAAAACATTTTGTTAAAAACAATGTTACTTTACCACCGAAACATCTCCGTATATTCCTCCCGAATATCCTCAATGGTATACTTGAGATAATGCTCGGTGCTTTTAATAGATGAGTGACCGAGTAGCTGTTTCAGTTTTGCGAGATTGCCGGTGCTGTTGAGAAAATGAACTGCGAAAGAATGTCGAAGTGTATGAGGATGAACATCCATATTCAGGGCGCTGTTAATGTATGTTTTAATTCTACCACTTCTTGTAACACCAAAAAAAGGGGTTACGAAGACTCGTAACCCCTGTATATTACTGGTGCCGCAGCCCGGAATCGAACCGGGGACACTCGGATTTTCAGTCCGATGCTCTACCGGCTGAGCTACCGCGGCATCTCTTTTTACTTCACCGTCGTAAGATGATAGAAAAAGTCTGGGATTTTGTCAAGCCTTTTTTAGTATATAGCTTAAAGGAATGAGAATTGTTCATAATTAGGATAAGTATCAAAAAGGAGCGGATTATCAAAGAGGTTTCTCAACACCTTTATCTTCCTATCAGTAGATAGATTATGTTATCATACGGATATGAAAGACGGGGGATTGGTCGAGATAGTCGTCGAAGTTGTTGAGGAGGCGTCTTTGGCGCTTCTGGATTTTCTCACTACCCTTTCACCGCAGGGCATAGTGGAGGGCTGGAGGTGGGAGGATGACGGGGTTATCGAGAGCGGTCCGGCGTCGGTGTATTTTGAAAGGGTGGATGCCCAAGAGAAGATACATGTAATTGAAGAGTATCTCGCATCGCTCGTGGATATTTGGGGCGAGGGGGCCGTCGTGAGATTCGAGACAAGG
>CAZDOD010000163.1:0-6448 GCA_964506935.1 uncultured Thermodesulfobacteriota bacterium
GGAGGGTCATACATAGGAGAGAATATATGATGTTCCAAGAGGCGACGCGGAAGAAATCCGTGACGGGACTTGATATCAGTGTCACGTAGTTTCTGAGCCCGACAAATTCGTAGTCGGTGTAGTGAAAGAGGCTCATGTTGGTCGTCGAGATATAGATATTATAGATAATTGGGATCACCGATAGGATGAAAAGGAGCATGACGATAGGAAAAAGCGATACCGTTATGAATGTCCTTCCTCTCACTCTTCCATCTCCGAAAAAATCGTTTTCAGCCTGTTCTGCATATCACACAGGGCTTCCTCTGGTGACGTCTTTTCTTCTATTGCGAGATATGCGGCGTCCCTCACGGCGTCCCAGATGAGGTCACCCCTCGGGTCGTTGGGGTAGGGGTATGAGTTTTCGGTAATTGTGATCGCGGTCTCAAGGGCCGGCTCCCTCTTGAAGTCCTCCTCATCATATATCGTGGGATCTGCCATGACCCTTATCCCTCCCGAAGATTCGAAATATATCCTTAAATTTTCGGGTTCGAGAAAGTAATTGAGAAATCTCTGTGCGATGTCCTTTTTTTCGGAATATGACGATATCCCGATCCCCATGAGCGTCGAGAGGGGGCGGCCCTGCCGTCCGTCGGAAAATCGTGGGAGGGGAGAGTACCCGACGTCGATCCCCAAGCTCCGATAATATCCGATGAGGTATGTCCCGTGGATCATCATCGCAACCTTCCCTTTCGCGAAGAGGTCGGATATGATCGGGTAGTCTATACCCCTCGGGATGAGATTTTTTTCTCGTGTCAGATCTACGATGAATTTCAGAGCCGATATCCCGCCCGGCGTGCAGAAGCCGAGGTCTTTGGGATCAAGGCCGGTATCACCGCCGCCGAAGATGTATCCCCCCATCGCGTCGTAGAATGGAAATGTGAAGTAGAAATTTTCGGGATCTGTCAGAAATCCGTAGGTATCGAATGCGCCGTCTCCGTCCTTGTCGACCGTAAGGTTCTCAGCAAGGCCTATGAGGTCTTCCCACGTATCGGGGACTTCATCTACTATATCTCTATTTACTACGAGACCGTAAGATTCAACCGTGAGCGGGACGCCGTAGAGCTTCCCCTGATAATAGAAGGCGGATGTTAAGGATTCGGGGTAGTTTTTGAGTCTTTCAGGGATTTCTTCGATGGGCATAAGTAGCCCCATAAGTGCGAGGGCGCCGACCGATGTGTGGGAGATGCTGAAAACGTCGGGCCCCTTTCCGGCGGGGGCCGAAAGCTCTAATTTTGTAGTGATCTCAAAGAGTCCTATCTCCCTTACATCGACGGTTATATCCGTCTCTTTATGGAACTTATCGGATATTTTACGTACGGATTCTATCTCGTCTTTGCTCATTGCGACCCAAAACGAGATATGTCCGGGCCCTGTTAGATCGAGCTCTGCTTCGTCGTCCTGAAATATGGGTCTGCACGAGATTATGAAAAAGAGGAGTAAAACGAGAAATAAAGAGCGATATATCATGAATCAGGAAATAATCTTTTCATTAGCGGCTTTTAGCCTTTGCGCCAATCCCCTCATAATTTTTAGGGCAAGCTCGGGATTTCTCTTGATCATTTCAAGAAAGCTCGCCGAATCAAGCATGAAAATCGTGGAGCCATCTTTTGCCACAACCGAGGCGCTTCTCATCTCTCCGGTGAGGAAGGACATTTCGCCGAAGAAGTCACCGTCTTTCAGCTCACCGAGGGATTTGTTACCCTTTATCACCTCGACCCTTCCAGCGCTAATAATATATATATGGGCATCGGAATCACCTTCTTTGATGATATACTCTCCGGGAGCGAATTTTTTGGTTACAATGTTGCTTATGTCTTAATATCCCGTTTTATATTCCTTGATAAGATTAAGAGTATCATGTGGATCGAAAGGAATATCAATAAATAGATAAGAAGGTAACGCATTGCCCCTTCGAGCTGTCCGGCGACCTTGAGAGTCAGTGCAGCGGGATTGTCGATGAGCTCGTCATAGCGATACTCACAGCCGTAGAATTTAGCGGATAGCCCCCCGACTACTGCAGCGGCGATGAATAAGGATTTGATGACTGATGTGAGAAACCTTGCTTTTTCGGTCGATGTAACTTTCGAGATGATCGCCTTTAAGTCCCTCAATATGAGCAAAGACAAAAAAACACCCAAGAAGGCGCAGAGGAATATTCCTGTGATATAGAAAATAAGGATCGTCTCCATAGGGGAGCCCTATTTCCTTTTTGGGTAGAGGACGTGAGCCAAGATCAGAATGGAAAAGACGACTAAAAGTGTCCACAGGAGCCGAAAGCCCATACCCTCTATCTGATCCATGAATCCCCAGAGCATAATCAATGTGTCGTCCGCCGCCCCTTCGGGGTAGGTTTTCGCCATCGCCCCGGAGATAGAGGAGAGGAGTATTATGGTATAGGTGATCTTCGCCCAGAACTTCCTTGCGGTCTCTTCCTTAAATATGCCTGCAAAAAATGATCGCAGTCCTGATCTAAAGATGACACAAAGTATGATTCCGAATAAGCCTGATACGGCTACTCCCAAAAGGTAGTAAGTAAGGATTTTCATTCGATTATTCTCCTTTAATCGTTGAAAACATTCTTGCTTTCCGAGAAATTAATTTCTAGGGCGGTCAGAATTTTCCTTTTCGTCTCCATCCTGCAGCTTTTCCCTTTTTCGATGCGATCGATGGTCAAGACACTCACACCGGCCTTCCTGGCCAGCTCAGACTTGCTAAGTAGCATTTGTTCCCTAATTGCAGTCAAAGTATTTTTGGCCATATGAAAACCTGATTTAGAAAGTTATAGAATAGTAAAATATTAAATTAAATCATAAAATTTATTATGTCGGAATTTTTTGAATACATAAAAGATTGGAATTATTAATACTGATAGATAACTAATTTATAAATTTATTTTAATTTGATATAAATGTCAAGTAATTTTATTTAAATCGAAATATTTTTTAGAAGGGGGATTTTTTTATAATATTACAATTTTTTTTCTAATCAAGAGGAAAATATCAAATTTTTTCACATGAAATCAAGCTCGTTTCAATCTGCTTATAAAATTTTACTTGACCGAGTTTTCTATTGTGCTATATTTGTTACTATCAGGGTAGTAACAATTTTAACGGAGGCCGAAATGGTAAATGGATTGAGGGAAGATGTGAGGGTAGCTGTCCTTGGCACGGGACAAATGGGTACGGGGGCGATAAAGCTCATCACAGAAAAAAAGGGGATTGTGCTTGTCGGCGCATACGCCAAGAGAAAAGAGAGGGCCGGTGTCGATGTCGGGGAGGTATGTGGCATCAAAGAGTCTCTTGGAGTAAAACTATCCGTAGATATAGATGAGCTATTAAAAAACTCCCGTCCCGACATAGTCATACAGTGTACATCTTCTAGGGTAGATGAGGCGATCTCCGAAATAGAGGCCGCTATTGATCACGGGGTGTCGGTGATCTCAATCGCCGAGGAGATGAGCTTCCCGGCAAAAAACTCCCCCGATCTCACAGATAGGATCGACAGAAAGGCGAAGGAGAACGGCGTGACCGTCCTCGGCACCGGGATAAATCCGGGCTTCGTGCTAGACCTATTGGTCATCGCCCTGACCGGCGTCTGCTGGAGCGTAGACTCGATCACCGCAAAGAGGGTAAACGACCTCTCGCCCTATGGCCCGTCGGTATTGAAGACCCAGGGAGTTGGTATTACCCCGGAAGAATTCGAGCAGGGGAAGAAAAACGGTACCGTCGTCGGACACTTCGGATTTCCGGAATCGATCTCGATGATCGCGAGATCGATAGGCTGGGAGATTGACCGGATCGAACAAACCAGGGAACCGATAATTAGCAAGGTCGAACGCGAAACTCCTTTTGTAAAGATCAGGCCCGGATACACGGCAGGCTGTTCCCACACCGGAATCGGATATGTAAAAGATAAACCTGTGATAACCCTGATCCACCCCCAGCAGGTACATCCGCACCTCGAGGGGGTCGTCACCGGTGACTACATAGATATAAAGGGAGAGCCTCATGTCTCGTTTTCGGGCTCGCCCGAGATACCCGGCGGGGTCGGGACGGTGGCACTTTCGGTAAACATGATCCCGAAGGTCCTAAACGCCCCTCCCGGCCTTGTGACGATGGCGGACCTTCCGGTGCCGTCGGCAATGATGGGAGATATTAGGAGGCTGATTAATGAGAAGTAAGGTGAAAGAAACAGTAAAAAAGGGAAGCTGGGTCGAGATATATAATATCATTCTAAAACCGGAAGACAGGGCCCAGAATATACCCGATGACACAAAACGCGTCCCGCTCGAGATGAGGGTCAAGGGCTTTCTTGTATCCGACGGGAAAGTAGGCGAAGACGTGGAGATTTTGACTCCGGCAAAGCGGGTGATAAAAGGAAAACTCTCCGACGTAAATCCTGTCTATGATTACGGCTTCGGGGCGCCCATACCGGAGCTTGTAAATATCGGGATGGAGGTAAAGGAAATTCTGAAAACCTCCAGAGATAAAAGAAAGGAATAATATATATATGACATCGATGAACTATAAAGATGTGATGGCCCGAAAGGGCGATATCATGAAGAGCTCGGTCGGGATAGATTACGATAAATATATTACAGGGTCGATTTCTTTTGACTACGAGGTGATGATGGCCGATCCCGGCTATGACATAGATCTCGTGGCGAAGATTCAGGCCGAGACCGCCGTGGGAAATACCCCTCTCGTCGAGCTGAAGAATCTAACCGACCTCGTCAGGGCCGTATCCGACAATGGGAAGGGCGCTCGGATATTTATCAAAGACGAGGCGGCCAATCCCTCCGGCTCGTTCAAGGACAGGAGGGCGTCGATCTCGGCATATGAGGCGAAGAGGAAGGGATATCCGGGTGTAGCCGCGGCCACGTCGGGAAACTACGGTGCGGCCGTTGCGTCACAGGCGGCGAAGTACGGGCTCTCTGCGATCATCGTCCAGGAGTCGTTCGACAGCAGGGGAATCGCACAACCCGAGATCGCCGAGAAGGCGAGGGCGTGTGAGGCATACGGGGCCGAGGTGATGAGGCTTAGCGTCGGCCCGGAGCTATTTTACGTTTTTTTAAAAATCCTTATCGAGACCGGCTTCTTCAACGCATCACTCTACACGCCGTTTTCTGTCCTCGGGATAGAGACTCTCGGCTTTGAGATCGCAACGGAGATGAGACAGAGGGAAGGGCGACTTCCCGACGTTGTTTTGGCCACACACGCCGGCGGGGGAAACATCACAGGCACCGCAAGGGGGCTTATCAAGGCGGGTGCCGAGGATGTCAAGCTCGTCGCCGCGTCGGTCGATCTATCGGGGCTTCACATGGCGTCGGACAAGGATTTTAACAGAAAATCTTTTACGACAGGACACACCGGCTTCGGCATCCCGTTCGCTTCATGGCCCGACAGGGCCGATGTCCCGAAGAACGCCGCGCGCTCTTTGAGATATATGGACAGGTTCGTGACCATGACGCAGGGGGAGGTGTTTTACATCACGCAGGTGCTCGCAGAGCTCGAAGGGATGGAGAGGGGTCCTGCCGGGAACACGTCGCTTGCGGCGGCGTTTGCGATAGCGAGAGAGATGGACGAGAACAAGATCATCGTAGTCCAGGAGACCGAATACACCGGGGCGGGGAAGCATCCGATAGCACAGCTAAATCTCGCAAAGGTGATGGGGATCGATGTGAGGAGGGGGAACCCTTCCGAAAATGTTCCCGGAAGGGCGATCGTCATCCCCGATCACCCGTCCGAGATAAAGGTGGTCGATGTGGATCTCGATAGACTTAGGCGCTCATATCTAAAAAACGTAAAAGAAATGCTCGATGATAAAGTAAAAATAACGGACGAGGATGTCAAATTTCTTGCCGAGGACACGAAGACCGACACACGATTCGTAACCCAGGTTTTGGGACTGTAATAGAATATGGAGGTATCGACATGGAGAGGGGAGACGATTACACAAAGAGGAGAAAACATCTTGAGAAGCTCTCGGATGAAGAGCTGAAAAAATACTTCTGGGAGCTTGTCGATAAAATAGTCGGTCCATTAGTTGACGAGGCGAAGACACACACCTCTCCCTCGATTGAGCGATCTATCCTCCTAAGGATGGGATTTTCGAGCATAGAGGCAAAGGGGATCGTAAATATCCTTCTGGATCGGGGCCTCTTGGGGCACGGGGCGGGAAACATCGTTTATAAGGCCGCCCAAAAAAACGGAATCGACATCCGTTCGGCGGGAATTGGTCTACTCGACGGTAGATACATTGGGGAGTTGGACCAATGAAGCTCGACCCCAAAAAGAAGATCGACATAAAAGAGATATTAAAAGACCTCGAAAATTACCGCCCGAGGAGAAAGGGTTGGGCGTGGCGGGAGAAGATTGACGGACAGGAGATCGGCCCGTTTAAATACGTC
>CAZDOD010000164.1:0-6281 GCA_964506935.1 uncultured Thermodesulfobacteriota bacterium
TGGCGCGGCGGCGGTGATGGGCGCTGTTCTGGCCGCTGCGAGGTTGAAGCTGAGTACAGGCGTCGTTGGTGTCATCCCCGCCACGGAAAACATGCCGAGCGGCTCGGCCATGAAGCCCGGCGACGTCGTGACCGCAATGGATGGAACCACAATCGAAGTCATCAATACCGACGCCGAGGGGAGATTGATTCTTGCCGATGCGATCACGTTTGCGAAAAAATACAAACCCGACGCGATCGTCGATATCGCCACACTCACCGGCGCCGCCGTGATAGCCCTTGGGAGTAAGGTTTCTGCGCTCTATGCGATGGATGATAAGCTTGGAGAAGATCTTAAGGAGGCCTCAAAAAAGACGGGCGAGAAAGTCTGGCAGATGCCGTTGTTTGACCACTATAGCGAGCAGCTAAAGAGCGACGTCGCGGATGTAAAAAACGTCGGGGGGAGGGAGGCCGGAAGTATCACCGCGGCGGCATTTCTTAAGAAGTTCACGGAAGAAAAATGCCCGTGGGCTCACATAGACATCGCGGGTACGGCGAGGAGTGATTCGGATTATGACTGGGTGAAAAAGGGAGCAACGGGATACGGAGTGATGCTCCTTGTAAAATTTTTAGAGATGATATGAAAAATGATTTTGAAAAGTGAATATAATCCCACCCCCTTTTGATTTTTTAAATCCACTATTCTTACTATCTCTTGGGTCTGGTTTTGAGCTTTTCCATGATCTCCTTGTGCGTTTCCCTCGTTATCGGATAAAAGATTGTGACCACAATCGAGAGGATCAGAAGGATCGCCGGAACGGGCCCGAGCAAGAACCTGATAGAAAACAGAGCGGCCTTCGGCTGGAGCATGTTTGCCACATATCCCGACCACTCAAGGAAGAGACCTGTTATGAAGAGGGCTATAGATGATGCGAACTTTTGAAGGAATAGGGTAAAACCAGTATACATCCCCTCCCGTCGTGCCCCCGTATTCAGCTCGTCCAGATCGACGCAATCGATAATCATCGCCCACGGTATGAGGTGGGCGGTGGAAACTCCTATCCCCGCAAGGAAGCAGAATGTTAAAAGTACGGAAAATGGAATGCCCGGTTTAAGAAAAATGGCGAAGGTCATAACTAATGCCCAGAATGCCATGCCGGAGATGTACGCCATCTTCTTTCCGAGTTTCTTTGACACCAATACCCAGAAGGGGAGGAATAACACGGCCGTGATGAAGATCGTCCCGAGGAGGATCGACACGTCGTCTCCTGTAAGTCCCATCCAGTAGGTAAGAAAATATATAAAGACGGCCCCGACGATATCCACACACGCCCAGCTCAATAGGAAGATAAACATGGAAATCACAAAGGGCTTGTTTTTAATCGTCTCACGAAATGAGGTGGAAAGCGGAAGCTGGGTCTTGTTTTGAAATTCCGGCCGCTCCCTCGTGCCGAAAAATGTGGTCATGACAGGAAGGATGCCGAAGATGCCGAGAAAAACCCCCATCATGGCAAATCCGATTACCTTGTTTGGGTATAGACCCACAATCAACAACGGGACGACAACGGCCACGAGACCGAAGATGATAGAAAAGAACATCCTCGTGCTGATGAGGGAGGTTCGGTCGTCGTAATCGAGGGAGAGTTCCGGCATGAGGGCGGCGTATGGGATCGCAAGTATTGTAAAGGATGTCCAGAACAGGAGGTTTATCCCCGTGTAGGCAAAAAAGAGCATTGTCTGGCTCTCTATTGGGAATTTTTGCCATATGAGGATAAACAGGGCTGCACCGGGTAGAACCCCGAAGAGCAGAAACGGCCTTCTCCTTCCCCAGCGTGATTTCGTGCGGTCGGAGAAAAAGCCCACCATCGGGTCGGTAACGGCGTCCCACGCCTTCCCGACAAATAGCACCGCCCCGGCCAAAGCCGGCTTGATCCCCGCGACATCGGTAAGGAAAAAGAGATAGAAAAAGGCGACCACGGTGAAGTAGAGGCTGAAAGTGGAATCCCCAACGCCGAAGAGGAGCTTTCGATAAAAGGGCAGCTTTTCCGCTGTCGGTTGGTTTTTCTTTTCCATTTTTTATTTTCCTATTTATAGATTTTTGAATAGTACTCAAATTGCCCTCATTTGTAAAGGTTTAACTTCTTTTATTTTTCATTTTCTGATATAATGAAAATATGACAGAAGGGACAAAAACAATCGCCCCAAGGAGTAACGTCGTAGGCCTACTCGATCGCGTCCTCGGCGGCGAGAAGCTGGGGGAGAAGGATCTCTCCCGAATATCATTTGAGGATAGGCTGTGGCTGATCCAGAGGGCGCCTCTTGGCCGGAAGGCCCACATGATTATATCCTCTCCCGATCCGATGAAACTCTTAAAGAAACTCTCTCCGCAGGAGATCTATCTTACTGTAAAGGAATCATGGGGGGATGATGCCGCAATAATCCTAGAAATGACCCCTCTACAAAAGATACCCCAGCTAATGGACATTGATATATGGAAGAAGGACAGGATCGATTTCAACAGGTTTATGGAATGGTTGCAGTTGATATCTGAAGGTGGTGAAAGGGCACTGACCAAGAGCCTATTTACCCTTGACCCGCCTCTTCTGGTTCTCCTGTTCAAGAACATCATAGATGTAACATCGCGAAATTTAGACCAGGATCCGCTCGAATTTACCGATGATGGATGGTACAGTTTTGACTACATGTACTATTTTAAATCCATATCATCTGATATAGATTTCGATTCTGTGATAACTATCCTTTCCCGATTTTTCGAGATAGAGCCCGAATATTATAAGATTATTATGGAGGGTATCATAGGCGAGCTCCCATCCCCGATGGAGGAGGAGGCCTTTCGTTTGCGCTCGTCCCGTATGTCTAAAATAGGATTTCCCGATTTTTATGAGGCACAGGATCTCTTGCTGTACGAAGACCCTAAAAAGGTCTCCCGTGAACTGGTAGGTGATATAAAAAAGATAATCTATCTCGATGACCTTCAGGAGGACGAACTTCCACCGCATTACTGGCTCCTGCCTCAGAGGGAGGGGGAGGGGATGTTCGAGGAGTTGATGGGTGAGATCGCGGACTTTGAAGAGGAAAAAGTTCTATTGTGGGAGCTTTCATATCTTATACACAAGCTGGTTGCGGCAGAAGGATATGATCTCACGGACACGGGCGAATTGATATCTTCGGTCGAGACAGCGAGGGATTACATAAACCTCGGATTGGAATTCGTGACCGACGGATCATCGGAGAAGGGGAAAAGGATCGTAAATGAGGTATACCTGCAGAGGGTCTTCAGGCTGGGTCACAGCCTTGCACTCGACCTGAAAAAAAGGGGGAGCGCGGTCTTTGAAGAATTAAGGGATATAATCGAACCGTCGCTGTGGGGGAATAAGGCACGAAGCGTAATCCTCGGACTCAGCGCCAAAAGGCCACTTTTCCATGAGGGACTTGATTCCGAAAAGGATGGGTATAGAAATTTTTGCTCGGTAAAAGATATCTCTGCCGTTGACAAATTCCTCGAAGACCTGAGATTCGGGATACGCCTCATATCGGGGTTCATCACGATCCCGCCTGACGTAAAACCCTATCTAGTGAAAAAAGCGTATGTCCATAATTGGGGCCTTGAAAACCTCTTCCTTACGGCAATGGCGAGGAGGTGCCTCAACGATCTCTGGATTGTGATTCCGCTGACTTCCGATGACTTATTGGATCTCTACAACATGTTAAAGGATAATCGGGGAAAAATTGACGATGCCCTAAAGGAGGCCCAAGCGAAAATAGAGAAGATGTCTCAGGAGGAGGGGGAGGGATTCAGGTCATTCGCAGACTCATTTATTAGAAATACTTCAGAAGACCTCGCCCAGGAGCTACTCGCGATAAGGAGGCCAGCCGATATCGACCCGAGATTTATCGTAAACGTCATTACAATGGATTCAATGGAAGAGGAGTCATAGATATCTTTTAATATCAGACAGGGAGTCATCCAAATTTCCAAAAAATGTTTACTTGATAGTGTCTTGGTGCTAAAATACTTCGATGGATATTTGATAGAAATTTTGGTACAGAGATTTAAGGAGGAATAGGACATAAGATGCCGATCTATGAATATATTTGTGACGGATGCGCTAACCAGTTTGAGGAGCTCGTGCTAAAGACGGACGACGAAGTGAAGTGTCCCAAGTGCTCGTCCGTGAAATTATCCAAGAAGATGTCGGCCTGTGCGATGAAGAGCGGTTCGAAGTACACATCGACCTCTTCGGGAGACGGATGCTCGACCTGCGCTAGTAAAAACTGCGGAAGCTGTAACTGAGACCGCAAAGATATTGCCGTTTTTAGACTATAGTTCTTATCAATGACAAATATAGTAGGAGTATTGAGACATGTCACCTTTTAGAAGGTTAGTTGTAATTTTATTCTCTTTTTGTTTGCTGCTGTTTCTGACAACTTTTTCGTGTGGCAAAGATAATCCAGGGAGGTCGGGCAACGTTCGGGAGCCTGTGGTGGCCGGTCAATTCTATCCCGATGATCCGGTTGAGCTAAAAGAGATGATAGATAAGTTCATCTCGGATGTGCCGGATATTGAGATCGACGGGAATATATTCGCTCTTATCTCTCCCCATGCGGGTTATGAGTTTTCAGGCCCGGTGGCGGCATACGGATACAAGGCAATATTGGGAAAGAGTTACGATACCGTAATCGTCATCGCCCCGAGCCACCAATATTCATTTGATGGGGCCTCGATCTATAACGATGGACCGTATGCAACGCCGCTGGGGGAGGTGCCCCTCGATTACAAGATGATCGAGGATATCATGGATAGTAGCGAAAAGATAACCTATGAGCCGATGGCACACAAGATGGAGCACGCGGTTGAGGTACAGTTACCATTCCTACAGGTGGTCTTGGGGGATTTCAAGCTGGTTCCGATCGTTATCGGCGGCATGTCTATTGAAACATTTCTGGAGCTCTCAAAGGCGATAGCCGAATCCGTTGGTAAAAAAAATGTCTTGATCGTAGCCAGCACCGACCTCTCCCATTATCACTCCCGATCCGAGGCGAAGTCGCTTGATGGGGTCTTTGAAGACCTGCTCAAAAAAAACGATCCAATACTCCTATACGACTCACTGAATTCGGGGAGATGTGAGGCGTGCGGCGGCATGGCGGTAATTACGGCGCTCAAGGCGGCAAAGATGCTCGGTTATACCGATGTCACCGTGCTCAAATACGACGACAGCGGCACTTCTTCGGGAGATACGAAAAACGTTGTCGGATATATATCGGCGGTGATATCGGGTGAGGGGGGTAAAGTTTTGTCCGAAGAGGAGGGCGGAGATATTTCCCTTACACCCGAAGACAAAGACAAGCTCCTCTATATTGCGAGAAAGACCATAGAGTGCGGTCTTTCGGGAAAACAGCTTCCGGATTTTGACATACAGTCGGATGTGCTGAAAGAGCCGTGCGGCGCATTTGTAACCCTTTATAAGGGTGGTGAACTCAGGGGCTGCATAGGCTATACGGAGAGGGATATTCCGCTTTATATGGTTGTTGAGAGGGTGGCGATTGGCGCCGCATTTCGCGATCCCCGCTTCTTTCCCCTAAAAGAGAGTGAGCTCGATGACATCACAATCGAGATATCGGTACTCTCAGAGCTCGAACCTGTAAAAAAGGTAAAGGAGATAGAGGTCGGGACACATGGCCTTGTCATAATAGAGGGGTCATACAAGGGACTTTTGCTCCCCAAGGTGCCCGTAGAACAGGGCTGGGATAGGGACGAATTTCTCGAAAACGTCTGTCTCAAGGCGGGTCTATTTTCCGAGTCGTGGAAGGATGATGAGGCCGAGCTCTATAAATTTACGGCGATGGTTTTCGCCGAGAAATAGAAGGTGAGTCCTTTGGACGGAATATACAAAAGATATGGCAGGGGGGATGTATGGAGGGGATCAAATTTGGGCGGTGCCATATCCCGAAGGGACTTTTTAAAAAGCATATCCGTCTCGGCATTGGCTATCTCGGCGGTGGGGATACCCCTGACCTCGTGCGGCGAGTCGGGAGATTCTATCGAGAGGGATTCCTTCACATCACGCATCAAGGGATACATCGAGCCGAGGGAGTCGCCGCTCTATTCGCCGCTGGGGGATGGGAAGATCATGTGCCTTCTGTGCCCGAGGGGGTGCGTCGTAAAGGACGGGGGGAGGGGATACTGCGAGGTCAGAGAAAACCGCGGCGGCAAATACTATACCCTCGTCTACGGAAATCCCTGCACTTACCATAACGACCCGATCGAGAAGAAGCCCTTTA
>CAZDOD010000165.1:0-6136 GCA_964506935.1 uncultured Thermodesulfobacteriota bacterium
ATCCCACAGAATACAACAGGAAGAAGGTAGAGAACGACATCAAACAAATCAGAAGGATAAAGGTGGAGATCTCCGAGAGATATGCCATCCCCTTCGCCTGCATAGTCTTCTTTCTTTTGTGTGTGCCCCTCGGCATCCAGTCCAATCCGAAGGGGAAGTCTGGAAGAATGCTCCTCGCCATCCTCATTATCTTCGCCTACTACGTGCTCATGGCGATGGGTACTACCATGGGGAAAAACGAAGTCATACCACCCCTTTATTCTATGTGGTTTCCAAATGTAATCCTGGGGGTGATGGGGGTCTATGCAATGATAAAGGTCGGAAGGGAATCGCCTATCTTTGTCATAACCCTATACAACAAATTATTGGAATATACGAATCAATTAATGTCGAGAATAAACAGATGAAGATCCTGACCCGATATATTCTAAGGCAGTTTTTCGCCGCCCTTGCACTATCAATAGCGGCATTTATCGCCCTGTTTCTGATTGTAGACATATTCGAGAATGTCGGCAAATTCGTCGACAACCCCGTACCCGTTTCAATCATATTGGCGTATTTCCTAAGTAAAATTCCCTTTATTATATTTATCTCTCTTCCCCTCTCGGTAATGCTTTCGGCCCTTGTATCTATCGGCCTCATGGGGAAAAATCTCGAGCTTGTTGCGATCCGAACAAGCGGCCTAAGTCACCTCTTCATCGTCAAACCCTTGCTTATCGTCTCGCTCATCATCAGCTTCGTCTCGTTTTTCGGCAACGAATATATCGTCCCCAAGTCGAACAGCCTGACCACATATCTAAATCAAGTCAAAATAAAAAGGAATATAAATGAGATAAAGCCCGAATATCAGCTCGACAAGATATGGGTGAAGAGGGGAAACACAATATATTATATCAACAGGTATCACCCCGAACTCGAGATGCTCGAAGGGATCACGATATACAAATTCAATGACAACTTTCAATTGGAAAAGAGGTTCATAGCCGAAAAGGGTTACTGGAAGGGAGATGACTGGGAATTCTATAACGTTATCGAAAATGATTTCCCAGCTTTTGGTCCCTTTTCAACTGAGAAATATGAAGTTTTATCTCTCGGGATCGCCGAGACACCGGAAGATTTCAAGATAGTATTCAAGGAGACCACGGAAAATATGTCTTACCGCGAGCTCTCCCGATATATCAAGGCCCTAAAAAAGGACGGCTATAACGCCTCCCGCTACACCGTAGACCTCATGTCGAAGGTATCGTACCCCATGGTCAATTTCATAATGGTGCTTTTGGCGATACCGTTTGCCATTATGGTGGGGAGGAGGGGCGGAATTGCATCGAGCGTCGTGATCTCCTTCACATTTGCATTCCTCTACTGGATAGTGTATAGCACCTGCCTCTCGCTTGGACACGCCGGAACCCTACCCCCGATCATCGCCGCATGGACCGCCAACATCCTCTTTACGATTGCGGGTGTATACATATTTCTCAGAGTAACCCTATAGATGACTAAATCGTGATGCATGGATTTCTCTTTTTGTTGACTCAGTAAATTCCATAAAATCAAAAGTTACTCATAAACAACAACATTGCCACCCTATGACGTGCAAAAGGCATGTTCGGTGCCTTGATGAGACTTCCTTTCCACCTCCAAAAACACCACTATTACCATAGTTTATAAAATGACCTCTTTTTCGGAAATAGGGTCGAGACGTGTTTTTATTTTGTGTAGTATTGGGCAAATATAAAATCCCCAAAGTGATCTAAGAAGTCGGGTGCAGGGAGATCCCTTTCATATTTTTGATAATACTTATTTTCCACTATTAAGACAACGGGTTTTTGGTTATTTTGTTTATTAGTGAGTTTCTGTAAGTCCTCTATATCGAGGACACGACGGGCGTCGTCACCAAAGTTTATCGCCTGTTCAAAAACGCTTCCGAAATATCTTACTTTGAAAAGATACACATCGTCACGTTTATATGTCCAACAGACAAGGTTGACTAAATCCTTATGAGAAACGAGTATGGTTTCCGATGTGATTTTATCGGTATTGCTTTCTAGGAATGACCCCGGTGCCGATTTCGTTTTTGCTATGTTTGGAAAGAGGAAATTAGAAACAAACATAAGGAAAATCGGAGCCATGATAAAAAGGGCAAGTTTCTTTTCGGGATGGCTCACCTTGGCGGAAAATAAAAGAGTGGCTGACCACATGATAACCACGATAGAAAAAACAACCCATTTTAATGTCTCCGATGCATCGTAGACCGTATATCCAAAAGGATTAATGAGTTGATTTATGAAAAATCCAAATCCAGCAATAGACAAAACTGCTGAAAAAATAAACACTGTAAAATTAAACACCTTTTTATATCCCTTTTCAAAATATCGAAAGAGACCCTCTACAATCAGAAATGCGAAAGGGACAAAACAGGGAAGGATATAAGTGGGGAGCTTACTACTTGAAACAGAGAAAAATAGAAGGGGGAAGAAAAACCAACACAGCATAAAGCGACAAAAAGAGTCCTTTTTCGGTGATGACCAAAAACCTATTATGCTGGCGGGAATCAATACCGTAAAGGGAAGACCACCCACAAGTAGTATGGGGAGGTAAAACAGCAATGGTTCGGGGTGCTGACCTTCTTCTCCCACAAATCGTTCAATATGGGACGTCCAAAAAAAATAGTGCCAGAAATCGGGTTCCTTGATGTGTATCAATACCGCCCAAGGGATGATGACGATCAGGGCAATAACAAGCGGAATCCAGGGGAGAGTGACGATACGCTTCCACTCCTTTTCCCAGATGAGAAACGGGACGATGGCAACGACGGGAACTGCAAAGGCAATAAAACCCTTTGTCAGAAAAGCCATGCCTGAGAACAGGCCGGCAAAGATGAGAAATGCTATCCTTTTTTTTGTCTCCTTTTCTCTATATGCAAAATAGAAAAAGACCATCACCGCAACCAGGAGTATAAGGAGGACAGAATCGATGACGCACGAAGTTCCTAGGGCAATGACCTCAACGAGGATGAGAAACGATGTTGCGGCAAAAAGCCCCTTTCTGTGATCTTTTAAATGCCGGTTGATTATAATAAAAAGAAAGAGAGCACCAGCCCCAACAGAAAGTGCAAAGGGGAGGCGAGCGGCAAAGGTGTTAATACCAAATATCGCCATCGAGAGGGCAATCGACCAAAAACCAAGGGGAGGTTTTTCGAAGTATCTGAAACCATCAAGATGGGGTACGATGAAATCTTTTGTGCTTAACATTTCCCTTCCTATTTCGGCATATCTGGCTTCGTCTGTAATTGTAAGTGGGCGAAATCCGATGGGAAAAATATAGATGAAAAAAAGAAGCCCCACGATCAGCATAACTCCGAGGCGTGAATCAGATATTTTTTTCACAATGAAACCTGCAATATAGTTTTTTAAACTTTACTTTTAGTTTTCCCAATAATGGCACCCACCATAAATTAGGCGATTAGATCGGAATATTCTATTATAAAATAAATCAGAAATCTATAGAATAGTCCTATCTATTGTACCGATCTCCACCCGTTGTAGCAGATTTTCGACTCGTCAAAACGATCGGATGGGGGAAGACTCTCCGCCGGGTGGCCGATTGGGATCAGAGAAAGCGGGATGATGTGATCGGGAAGATCCAAGAGCTTTTTGATACCGACAACCCGCTCCTCCCTCGGATATACTCCCAGCCAGACGGCGCCGAGGCCCAGGGCGTTTGCCGAAATCAAAATATTTTCGGTCGCCGCCGCACAGTCCTGAATCCAGTACCCCTTACGAGTCACAAGCTCAAGGTCTCCACAGACCAGGATCGCAAGTGGGGCCTCCCTTAACATCTTCGAGTAAGGGTGATATTTAGGGATATCATCCAATATACCCCGTTCGGTGATGACGACAAAGCGCCACGCCTGCTGGTTTCCCGCAGAAGGGGCGCTCATCGCCGCCCTGAGGAGCTTCCCTATCAATTCGTCGGAGACAGCATCACGGGTATATTTTCGGATGCTCCTCCTCGTCATAATGGCTTTCATTGCGTCCATCTAATGCTCCTTTAGTCCGTATAAAAAACTCATTGAATAATATTAAATCAGAGTATACCACCATTTGAGAATTTATTTTCGGTTTAGATGAATATTTTAGACACTTCATAAAAATATCAAAAAACGCCTAAATATAAAGAAATTTTTTAATCCCCTTTTCTGCAACTAAAAACAAAAAAATATGGCGATCTATCTATCTAAAATTTGATCTGCAAAATTTTACGCCAACATATCTATATTGATTCTCATTGACTTATCAGATCCAATAGTATACTCTACCTAAAATTAAGGACAAAATCCACCGATATATCACGAGGTACTTATGAAGCGAAGTGAACTCCGAAACCTTAAAGTTGTCGAGACCTTGCGTAAATACGTTCGGGAAGGAAAGATCCTCGATGTTGGTGCGGGAAGAGGGGCGCTTTCCCATGCCCTACTTGAAATGGGCTATGAGGTCAAGGCCGCGGATATAGATCCGTCAAAGTGTAAATACCCTGATGTCGAAATGATTCAGTGTAATATATTGAAGGGACTTCCTTTTAATGACAATTCTTTCGATGCAATTACAATAACCGAAGTCATCGAGCACATGGAAGATCCCTACTTGACCGTTCGGGAACTAAATCGGGTCTTAAAGCCCGGTGGGATCCTATTTATAACTGTTCCAAACTATGGGAACATCGAAACAAGGATGAATTACCTTTTCAGAGGAACTTTACCAAAGGCCTTTCCTTTTAAAGTGGAGAAGCCCGGATCAAGAAAAACGCATGGCCATATCAACACTATGACTATCGTACAGCTCAAATATCTACTAATGACCAACGGATTCGAGATGATTCACCTTTCGGCCCTCTTCCCGAAGAAAAAGATGGTGTTCCTCTTACCGATATCTTTGCTGGTGTTCCTCTATTCCCATCTCTTCTGGCCCTCACAAAGGAGAAAATTGTACCACATACCAGACCAGATGAAAGTCCTTTTTGGGGGTTCATACCTTCTTATCATCGGAAGAAAGAAGAAGTGATGATTTTATGGGAGGATCAAACCACGAGCATTATCAAAATAATTGTAGTGTCTAGCGATGCCTTAGAATGGCCGAAATAAACAGACTTCTTTAAAAATACCAAGCTGGGGTACTAAATCTATCAAAATCAAATAGATGGTTTATATAAAATAGCTATTTGGGCGGATACCCCATCTGAAGTCCTAAAAAAGCCGCCTCTATATACACTTAATTAAAGTTGCCCTTGCCGACACCCCTATATAAAAAACCCAACCCCTTTGCCCTTTCGGGGTCTATCACGTCCCTCCCATCGACAATAATGGGATTCCTCATGACATCATGGAGCCTCTCGAGATCCATATCGTAATACTCCTTGTGCTTCGTGACTATAACGAGTGCATCGGCACCTTTCACCGCCCCCATGAGGTCACGGGTCAGTTCCGCCTCGGGAAATTCCCGAACGTATGGATCGTGTGCGATGATCTCGGTCCCGAACGCCGAGAGCTCGGCAATTAGCGAATAGGCAGGAGTGTTCCTCGTATCGTCTGAGTTCTCAAGGTAAGCGACTCCGAGTATGACCACCTTCGCATCGGGATAGCTGATACCCTTTTCGGTCAGACACTCCGAAAGGAGATAGGCGAGATGTTTGGGCATAGATTCGTTTATTTTCCGTGCCAATTCTACAAAATGGGTCGTGACACCCTTCTTCCCATATTTCTCAAGGCCGTAGAGCAAAAGCCATGTATCCTTCGGCAGGCAGTGACCCCCGACACCCGAGCCGGGATAGTGCATCATCCTCTCTTCTCTCGTGTTGATGAGTCTCTGGACCTCAAATATATCTATCCCGAGACTCTCGCATATGAGCGCCATCTCGTTTGCGAATGCGATGTTGACGTCGCGATAGGCGTTCTCAATCGTCTTTGAGGTCTCGGCGGTCAAAACATCGGTAGTATATATCGGTGCCTTCACGATCTTTGAGTACATCTCTTTGGCGCGGCGCTCGCTCTCCTCGTCTATCCCCCCTACTATCCTCGGAAGCTCGACGATGTATTCTATGAGCTTTCCGGGCATCACCCTCTCGTAAGAATACGCCAGGC
>CAZDOD010000166.1:0-6131 GCA_964506935.1 uncultured Thermodesulfobacteriota bacterium
TCTCGCGAAGGGCACGGCAGGATATAAGAGAAAATACGAAAAACAGGGAGATCAGGATGGTAAGGAAAAATATTAACTCTCTTTTATAACGCCTCATTTGTTGCCTCCATTGCATTTAATCGGAAATTTTAAATCAAAATATTGATTCAAAAAATAAAAAAGGGGACCGATCATTTTCGGCCCCCATTAATTAAAGGAGGAGCTTTTCTACTTCCCCCACGCCAAAATAGCAAGGATTACAAGATTCACAAAAGGTATCAAGAGAAGTATTACCCACCAACCGGGCTTGCCTCTGGCCTTGCAGATATCGATCCACACGATGATAAGAATGATTAAGTTTACAATGGGAATTAAAAGGAGGATAAACCACCAAAGTGGTCGTTTTGCTATCATCAGGATCAAAAAGATATTCAAGATTGGAACCCATGCAAACCATGCGTTCTTAGTTTTCGTCTTATTGGCGATACCCATTAAAGCAAGGGCCATGAAGACATAGGCAATGATCATGATGATAATTGAGCTTGTGTTAAATCCTCCACCCGCTGCGTAGTCCATAATTACCTCCTTAAGAAAGGATTATTGGATTATGAGATATTATATATTATAAAAAATGATTCAAGTCAACTAATTATCCGGTTTTTTGGGCGTTTGATCGGCTATTTTTCGGGATTTTCTTACGATATCTGAGTTTTTCTAAATTCGAGGGGCCTATAGGACACAGATACTACTGAAAACATATTCTGACGATATTGAAGTTTTTTCAAAAATCATGTTAAAAAGACTTGACAAGAAATGAATATTATACTAAAAACGTCATATGTCTTATTATCTTATATAAGACATTTCCGTTTTTAACGGGATACAGATTAAACCCATGGGATATCTAAGGGGAAATATAAATATAGGGGAAAGATAAGGAAAGATAAAGGGAAAAAGAACATGGCTGACAAGGTTTTTATTGTAGGTGTCTCCCAGACAAAATTTGAGGCCGACAAAGGTTATCAGACGATACCCGAGATGATTTTCGAGGTCGTATTGGATGTATTGGCCGACGCAAATGTATCCATAGACGATATAGATGCGATTGTTACGTCTTCGGTCGATCTGTGGGACGGCGGGACGGCGACAAACGCCCTTATCACCGATGCCGTGGGGGCGGTGATGAAGCCCGAGACGAGGGTAGCTTCGGACGGGCTGGGGGCATTGATGCAGGGGGCGATGATGATTATGGCCGATGCCGCCGATCTCATACTGATTGTGTCCCACGGGAAGGGCTCAATGGCGCCCCAGCTTTCGATATCGAATTGGACCTTCGACCCGATATATCAGCAGACTTTGGGCCTTGACTATCTCATAGCCGGCGCCCTGTCGGCAAGAGACTACATGGGAAAATACGGCATCTCGGAGGAGGGGTGCGCCCTTGCATCGGTAAAGGCACTTAAAAACGCCATGGGCAATCCATATGCGCAGATGTCTGGCAATATCACGATAGATGACGTAATGGATTCCAAACCCCTCGCATCGCCGATAAAGGAGCTCGATTTCGCCCCAGCGTCCGACGGGGCGTGTGCGGTAATCATCTCGAGCAAAGAGAAGGCCAAGGCCCTCAATGTGCCATGCGTGGAGATCAGGGGGATGGGCTCGGTCCACGATATCCATTATCTCGCACACAGGGATCTATCCGGAGGGAGGGCCGCTGTCGGTGCGGCGGAGAAGGCGTATCAGATGGCGGGGATCAAAAAGCCTATTGAAGAGATAGATTTTTTCGAGATAACGACGCTTTTCTCGTTCGAGGAGCTAATGATAACCGAGCTTTTGGGGCTTACCGAAAGGGGCGGCGGCGAAAAGCTGATAAAAGACGGCACTACATCAATGGGTGGAAAAATCCCGGTCAATCCGTCGGGTGGGATGCTCTCGGGAAATCCGATCAACGTCTCGGGCCTTGTGAGGTTGGTAGAGGTGACCCTGCAGCTTCTTGGAAAGGCCGATGGAAGGCAGATAAATGCTGTAAAGGTCGGGGTTGCTCACGGCATGTCGGGCTCGTGCGGCGAACAACAGTATGTCGTAGTCGCAGGTATCTAACAGAAAGGATGAACAAAATGGCAAGGAGGGTTGCGATAGTAGGGACGGGGCAAACAAGGCATAAGAGCCGCAGGAACGATGTCAATATGATGGAATTGATATATGAGGCGGCGAGGGCCGCCCTCGACGACTGCGAGATGGAGGCAAAGGACATAGATTCGGTCGTCATTGCAAATATGGAGATGTTCGAGGGGAGGGCGCTTCCTGACCTGTGGGCCTCGCAGGGGGCGGGTGCATATATGAAGCAGAGCTACAAGATAGCCACTGGGGGGACGTCGGGCTCTTCGGGGGCGATAGCAGGGTTTTATCAGGTGGCGTCGGGAATCTTCGATACGGTGATGGTCGTCGGTTTTGAGAAGCAGTCGGACGGGCATACTGCGGCGGGAATGGCGCTCACGGACCCGATGTGGGACAGGCACATAGCGGCGGCCGCGATCGGAAATTTCGCTCTCTCGATATCTCAATATGTTTCGGAGAGGGGAGTCACGCAGGAGCAGGCGGCGAAGGTCGCCGTAAAGGCGAGGAGAAATGCCTGCAATAATCCCCACGCCCACCTTCATATCCCCGATATAACGGTCGATGCCGTCCTCAAATCGCCGTATCTCGCCTACCCGATCCATCGCCTCGATATGTGCCCGACGTCGGACGGGGCATGCGCGATAATCTACACCGAAGAAAAAAGGGCGAAAAAAATCTCCCCCCGGCCCGCATGGGTGAGGGGAGTCGCCACGAGACACGATCACCTCTACCTCGGTGATTTGAAAAGACGTCTCCTCGACATGAGGACATTAAGGGAGGCGGCACGTGCCGTCTACGAGAAGGTCGGGATAAAAGAGCCACTAAAAGAATTCGATGTTGCCGAGATATACGAGCCGGTGAGCTATGCCGAGCTCGCATGGTATGAGCTTTTAGGCCTCTGCAAGGAGGGGGAGGCGGGAAGGCTGATCGACGACGGCGTAACCGAGATGGACGGGGAACTTCCGGTAAATCCATCGGGGGGCGTTATGTCTACAAATCCGATCGGGGCGTCGGGGACGATCCGTGTCGCCGAGGCCGCATGCCAGATACACGGGAGGGCCGGAAAGAGACAGGTGGACGACGTAAACATGGCACTCGTTACGGGGTACGGCGTATATTCGTGGGCGGACGTAATGATTCTTTCGAGCACGCCAGGTTAGGAGTGAAATAGATATGAGCGATAAGAAAAATGTCGTAGTGGATGAGAAAACGGGGGAGGAGCTCTTCAGCGTCCCGGTGTTGATGGACATCGAGTTCAGATACCCGGCGGGGAAATATTTTTCCTACTTCTTTAAGGTGATGAAAGAGGAGGGGAAATTTATGGCCACCCGATGCAGTGGCTGTGGTCAGGTGCTACTCCCGCCGAGGCCTGTGTGCGGAGATTGTTTTAAACCGATGACCGAGTGGGTCGAGGTCGGCCCGGAGGGGACGGTCACGGGCTTTACCTCGGTGCACTTTTCTTTTTACGACGCCAATATCGGAAGAGAGAGGCCCGTGCCGTTCGGCTCGGCGCTGATCCAGCTTGACGGCGCCGACAACGATATAAATCACTTTCTCGAAGAGGGCAACGTCGAAAAGATGTTTATAGGCATGAGAGTCATGCCGGTATTCAAGGAAAAGAGGGAGGGGAATATCGGCGATATACTGTTTTTTAGGACGATAGAGGGTGGTAAATAGCATGGAAGAATATCATGTCATCCCGAAAAAGATCACGATCCCATTCAGCTATACCGCGGGGAGGGTTGCGAGCCGATTCTTTTCGGAGCTCAGGGATAACAAAAAAATCATGGGTGTACGATGTCCCTCGTGCAAAAAAGTGATCATCCCGCCCCAGCTCATCTGCGTCGAGTGCTTTGAGGTGACCGAAGACTGGGTCGAGGTGGGGCCGGGGGGGTTGCTCCTAAACTACACCGTGGTCGAAAGGCCCGAGCCACATTATCCGGTGAAACCTCCCTTCATCGTTGGGATCATCAGGCTTGATGGCGCAGACACGAATCTCATCCACTTTGTCAGGGGGATAAAGGGGGATGGGGATATTAACATCAGGCTCGTACCGAAATTTGCTGAAGACAGGACGGGGTCGATAAGGGACATCGAATATTTCGAGCCGGAGAAGGGGTAGATTATGACGGTAGTCTTTGAAAAGAAAGATAAGATAGCCGTGATCACGATCAACCGCCCGGAGGTGAGAAACGCCATCGACCTCGAGACGAGCAAAAAACTTTCTGATGCGTGGACAAAATTTCGGGACGAAGATGATCTCTGGGTTGCGATAATAACCGGGGCGGGCGATGTGGCATTTTCATCAGGGGCCGATCTCAAAAAGATCGGGCAGTTCTACAGGGAGATGACGCCTTCAGGACGCCGCCATTTTTCCGAAACGATGCCCGGGATAGGGGGAATCACGAGAAATCTCGAAATCTTCAAGCCTATCATAGCGGCGATAAACGGCCACTGTCTCGCCGGTGGGCTCGAGATCGCCCTCGCCTGTGATATCCGCATTGCGTCGGACAACGCCACCTTCGGCCTCATGGAGACGGGCTGGGGGATCATGCCGGGCGCCGGAGGGACTCAGAGGCTTGCGAGGATTGTCGGGATGGCGAAGGCCCTTGAGATGATACTTATGGCGAAGAGGATTGACGCCGATGAGGCAAAGAGGATCGGGCTTGTTAGCGATGTGGTATCGACTGAAGAGCTCATGCCGAGGGCCATTTCGACGGCACAAAAGATATGTGAAAACGGCCCCCTTGCCGTGAGGGCGGCAAAGGAGGCGATAATAAGGGGTATGGATATGGGGCTTTCCGAGGGGCTCAGGCTCGAGCAGTTTCTGGCGGAGCCGTTGAGGTCGACCGAAGACGCAATGGAGGGCCCGATGGCGTTTGTCCAGAAGAGGAAACCGAATTTCAAGGGGAGATGAGGGCGTGACCATTGACAGTGAGACGATAAAAAAGATATTCGAGGAAGAGATACCATTTCTACAAAAGGTAAAAGTCGTAATCGAGGAGGTGAGGCCGCGCTACGTCAGAGTAAAACTCCCGTATGAAAAGGGAAATGAGAACTACTGGGGGACATCCCACGCCGGGGCGCTCTTCACCTTCGGGGAGACGTGCGGGGGGGTGCTCGTCGCGGCGTCGTTTCCGCTCGGAAATATAATCCTCCTTGCGAAGGGTGCGAAGATAGATTATCTCAAAGGGGTGAGGGGGGATATAACCTCGGAGCTTTCGATCACGACCGAAGAGATCAAAAAGATAATGGAAAGGGTAAAGGCCGACGAGAACTTCACATATCCCATCTCAATGGAATTTAAAAATGAAAAAAAAGAAGTCGTTGCCGAGATGACGATCGACTACTATTTTAAGGAGAGGAATTAATTAAAAAATCAAGAAAAAAATATTCTGATAGTTAAATTAATAGACCAGTCTCATTTCCAATCTCACTTCCCAAAGGCATCCATCCCCGTTATTTCCTTTCCCAAAATCAGTATGTGAATCTCATTTGTCCCCTCATAGGTATAGACCGATTCAAGGTTTACCATATGTCTTATTACGGGATATTCGAGGCTGATGCCGTTTGCACCGAGTATGCTCCTCGCCTCCCTTGCGATCTTTAGCGCCTCCTCTACGTTGTTCATCTTTGCAAGAGACACCTCCCTGTATGTGGCCTTCCCGTCGTCCCTCATCCTCCCAAGCCTCAAAGACAGAAGCTGAGCCTTTGTTATCTCGCAGAGCATCTTGACGAGTTTCTTCTGGGTGAGCTGATAGGATGCGATCGGGTTTTTGAACTGAATCCTCTCCTTTGCGTAGGAGAGGGCCGAATCATAGCAGGCCATCGCAGCACCGATCGCGCCCCAGCTTATCCCGTATCGGGCCTCGTCGAGGCACATCAACGGGGCGCGAAGGCCCTTCGCGCCGGGAAGGATGTTACCCTTCGGCACAACGACGTCATTTAGCACAAGTTCCGATGTTACCGAGCTCCTCATTGAGAGTTTTTTCTTTATTTCGGGGGCGGAAAAGCCGGGCGTCCCCTTTTCT
>CAZDOD010000167.1:0-1863 GCA_964506935.1 uncultured Thermodesulfobacteriota bacterium
CCCCAACTGCAGCCGTATGATATACTGGCATGAAGAGGTCGAAGAGAAGACGCAGGGAGGGGCAAAGGGGGCATGAGTGAGATTGAAAAGAAAAGGGAGGCCAAAAAGCTCCTCATCAGCATGACCGAAGATGGTGTGTTGAATGAACTAGAGAAAAAGATACCAGATAAGAAAAAAGAGAAGATAAGGGATCTCCTCCTGTTCAGTGCATCAATCCTCTATCCCGATCCAGCCGAAAAAGATTGCGAGTACCTGCTTTATGTTGATGGCGCCTCGATCGGAAATCCGGGTCCATCCGGCATAGGGGCAGTAATCAAGGACGAAAAAGGGAAGACCATAGGAGAGATCTCCCAATACATTGGAACCGCCACCAATAACGTCGCGGAGTATAGTGCACTAACATCGGGGCTAAAAGCTGCAAAAGAATTGGGCGCCGATAAAATAAAGATACTGACCGACTCCGAACTCATGGTAAAGCAGATTGAGGGAAGCTGGCGGGTCAAAGACAAAAAGCTCAAAGACCTCAAGAAGAAGGCCGATAAAATCCTCGACTCCTTCTCGAGCTATAAAATCATCCATATCAACCGTGAAAAAAACCGGGAGGCGGATAGACTAGCAAAGCGTGGCGCCGAATCGGATTGAAGATCGGGCGTATTGAGTCGGAAGGATGATTTTCGAAATCTCTGCTATTAACAAATTGAGATGACATGAAATCTCTATCTGATTATTTAATTGACTTCACCTCATATAGATAAATAGATTAGTCCTCAATCTTTTAAAAAACACCATTTTATCATCCCAATTTTACTAAAAAATCATATTACGAATGTTATATTTATGGGTGACAGTAACCTGTTAGTCTGCTATAATTTTTTGGCCGAAGTGGGCAGGGCGGTCGCCGGTGATTCTTTAAAGTTTCACGGGAGGAAAGTCCGAGCTCCACAGGGCGGGGTGCCGGGTAACTCCCGGTGGGGGTAACCCTAAGGAAAGTGCCACAGAAAATATACCGCCGTGCACATTTTACCTTACGTCGATTACTCGGCGATAGTTAAAATTGCCCGGTAAGGGTGAAAAGGTGAGGTAAGAGCTCACCGCGGTTCGGGTAACCGGGCCGGCATGGTAAACCCCACCCGGAGCAAGACCAAATAGGGAGGCGATATCCCAGCATGGGATGAAAGGACTGCCCGTCCCAGCCTCCGGGTAGGTCGCTCGAGGCCTGGGGAGACCCAGGCCCTAGATGAATGATCGCCGCCCCATATCAATTGGGGAACAGAACTCGGCTTACGGCCCGCTTCGGCATTTTTTAATTTGGAGGTTTTTATGAAAAAAATATCCAAGTTACTTTTCTACCTTATCATAATCACCGTTGCAATATTCTTTATAAAGGTATCTCTTGTACCGAGGATTCCCTTAATCGGAAAGAAAACCGAAAGCAAGGTCTATGTCGCCCTCGGTTATCACACAAACCTCTATCACTCATACAGGATCGACACAAACGACGAGGCCGGATTCGGAAAAGACATCCGGATCATAAGAAAGATCATCAAGACCATGGACGAATACAACGAGATGGGGTCCAATGTCTGTGGCGTGTGGGACATCGAAAACCTCTTTTCCCTCGAGGAAATCCTGCCGGTTTATGCGCCCGACATCATAGAGGACATCAAACGCAGGGTAAATGAGGGGCGGGACGAGGTAATCATAATGTCATATAACAACAGCCTCGCCTCGGCAATGACCGAAGAGGAGTTTAAAGACTCCATAACAAGGGCCATAACTAATCCCTCGGGCAGCGGTCTCTTGGATATCTTCGGTGAATACTCGCCGATCGTCCGCCCCCAGGAGATGATGACGACACCCGGA
>CAZDOD010000167.1:1873-6124 GCA_964506935.1 uncultured Thermodesulfobacteriota bacterium
ACCCGGAATTTTCGGGCTGTATAAGGACCTCGGGATCGATACGGTCGTGCTCTATTACAGCGCCATAACATTCGACGCAATAAGGGTCTTCCTTCGCCCCCTGTCGCTCTATGAGGCACACAATCCCCTGACCTACAAAAACGCCGATACAGGAGAGGAGATCACGGTCATTCCCACCTACAATCACGGTGACATGGCCGAAAACGTATCGATCACAAAATGGGCAAGAGACCTCCACAGAAAACAGCTGAGGGGGAAGATTGAAGGCGATGTCCTTATATCAATCAACGTCGACGCCGATGATTCCTACTGGTACGGCTACACCTTTCCGGCCTATCTCGCATGGCTTCCGAACACGGGTGGCCTGTCACAGATAATTGAAGAGGTCGACGCCCTCGACTACGCAGAATTCACGACACTCAGTAAATATATAGAGACGCACGAGCCCGTTGCTGAAATAACCTTCGGCCAGGATACCGCCGACGGTAACTTCGACGGATACGACTCATGGGCACAAAAATCGAACAGCCACGAATACTGGACGACCGTCATGGAGGACAGGTGGAACCACGATGCCACAAAACTCGCCTACAAAGCTTTGGGGACCGAAGAAATCCCCCCGCAAGATAGATTTAACCTCTCCCGCTCCTACGAGCTCCGCCTGAGGCTCCTCTCCACGACGAATTTCGGCATGGCCGCCCCTTTTCTCGCAAAAAACAGGGAAAAGGCGGCGGAAGAGATAATAGATGAGATGCTCACTCTCTCGAGGGAGGCTTGGGGAAATGCACGGGATTCTCTCGCGGAAAAAATAGGTTCTCTGAATCCCCCTCCCCCACCGGTACAGGGGATGAATTTCATTGACAGCTTTATGGTTCTTTCAAAAACAGAGGATTCGGGAAAAACCGACTTCGCCACCGTGACATTCGACCTCTCCGGCCTCTCGATAAGCAACAGGGGATTCTACATTTTGGGACCTGATGGGAGTGTAACCGTCCCATTCATTATCGAGGAAGAACGAGACGAAGAAAACAACATAACGACATTAAAACTATTCATATCAGGCCTTTTGAGTGACTCCACCTATTTCCTATTCGGGGGCCCTCCGGAGCTTTATCCGAGACCGGAGTTTGAGACCACGGCGGGCGCCGGAATACTGAGGAATAAAAACGTAAAGATCGAGATAACCAACGACGGAAGTATTGAGGGGATATATTTCGATGACACCAAACGCCTCGAAAGCGGCAGCCTAAGCCCTAAGGTGGTCTACATAAAGGGGGAAGACGAGATAGAGCTTTTACCCCGAAGGTTCGATGTTGAAATCGAGAGGAACGGTAACGCCGGCGTCGCCTGTATGAGGTTCTTCGGCGATTTCGACATCCCTGAGATCGAGGGAGGAAAATCGGGCTATGTCGATTACCGCCTGACTCTTCTCGATGGCGTTCCGTATCTATTTTTCAAAGGTGAGATTACCTATCCCGAAACCCCAAGAAAAGACCTCATGGGGATAGGGAGCCCCCCCGAGCTCAGGAGGAGGATCGACAGGGGATGGTATGAAACCACACCGGCGGAGTTGATCCTCTCATCCGAGGCGACCAGAAAATCGCCATTTAAGGTGTTCAAGAGAAATTTTCTCGGTATAGAGTCATCCTATCTCATCGACTATTTCAAGCACTCGGATGAGAATCTCAACCTTTCCTCGATAAATAACCATATCACAAACGGTTACGTCGCCGCTGTCGGCGATAATGGAGGCATCGCCCTTGCGATGGACAACAAGGTCTTGTCAAATTTTGCCTTCTGTCCGATGAAAATGACATACAGAGCGGGAGACGACAAATTTTCCCTTAAGCTGAATCCGTTTGGTGCCTATTTTGGCCCGCAATATTATCAGCCCACATGGGGAGATCGGGCGGGATTCGATGTCGCAATAATGTCGGGGCAGCAGTATTACAGCTCTGCCCCTACTTACAACGGTTATTCTGGGAGGTTCTCGCTTTTGATAGCGTTTTTCGACGGGGATGAGATCCCCGACAAGACCAAGGCCGACCTTGTCGCCTTTTCCGAGCCGCCCGTTATTGTCACCGGCGGAAGGATCAGTGTCGTCGAAAGGGAGACCTATGATGATCCCCCGTCGGCCCCTGAAGGTGTTGTCTATGCCACCGACGGAACCAAGCACTATATCCTGTGGGATGAGGCCAAGGGAAAACCTCTGCGATATAAGGTCTATCTCGGAAAAGAGCCGGGCAAATATGATGAGGTCTTCGAGACCGAAGATACCTCTTTTTCGCTCTCAGACCTTACCGAAAATGCAACATACTACGCATCTGTGACGTCCATATTCGATGATGGAACGGAGCTAGGACCCGAAGGTGAGATATCTTTTATGGCGGAGGAGACCACCGGTGGTGCGGGTGGATTGTCGCTCCCCATCTCCCTCCAGCTAAGAGTCCTCTGGGCGGGTATCATGGCACTGATAGATTAGGGGCTTTCAGAAAGTTGATCTCATTTTCATAAATAAAGGGGACAGGATAAAATTACCATAAAATTTGAGAGGCCGAATCTCGCATTCGGCCTCTTTTTTATTTTATTCCTAAAAGCCTCTTTGCGTTACTCCCTAGAATCTTATTCCTGAACTCATCAGAGATATCGACCGCACCTAATGCATCTATGGTTTCCTTGAAGCCCTTTATCGGATTGTCGGTCGCAAAAAGCACCTTCCCCTCGGCGTTGTATTTGGTGTAGGCATCCCATGGAAAGTAATTATATAGGTCGATATAGGCCGAGATATCGATATATACATTCGGGTGCCTCACCACGAGAGACCACGCCTCGAGTGGCCACGGGATCCCGCAGTGTCCCATGACGATTTTTAGCTCCGGGTATCTTAAGGCAACGGGCTCTATCAACATCGGGCTCCCGAGGCGCGCATCCGATCCCGGTGTGGATAGCTGATGTGCGGTGTGCGTCCAGACGATGATATCGAGCTCCATCGCCTTTTCCCATAATGGGTAAAATCTCGGATCCGAGAAGTCGAATAGCTGCATCGGGGGGACGAGCTTCAGCCCCCTGCATCCCAGGTTACGGACGGCGTGATCCAATCGGTCAACAGCCGTGATCCCCATCGATGGGTCGACGGATGCGAATGGGATAAACCTTTCAGGATATTTCGAGGCCATCTGAGAAACATCCTCGTTAGTTACAGCGATCACACCGTGTGCGGTAGTGTAATCGGCGGAAACTATTACCGCCTTATCCACCTTCGCCTCGTCCATATCGGCAATGATTCCTTCGAGGCTCCTCTTTGTAAAAACCCACTCCAGCATTGCGGTGATATTTTTAAATCGCTCCTTGTCGACCATATCGCCGTAGAGCCTTTCGGCCGCCTCGGAATAATTAGGGATCACCGTGGCCTCTTTGCAAAAAGGATGAATGTGCATATCGATTATCATTATTATCCCCCACTTTAAATACTATTTTTGAATTAAATTATAGGTGTTATAACCTTTCTTTTCAACTCTAAATGCAAAGAAATCTATTGACTTTTTTTACATTTGTTATAGCCTATATATAAGCTGTCTTTCAGTTTATTGAATATATACTGGAAGAGGCCACAAATGAAGGCCTAAATAGTAATATTTCAGAGGAGAATCACTATGTCAAAAGAAAAAGAGCCCTTAATAAAAAAGGCCTTGAGAATCTCATTTTTAGTCTTGATCATACTCCTATTTACTATTTCCCTGCTTTTTTTATACGGATGGACAAAGCGTCCCGTCCCCCTCCCCTCCTCGCTCATAAATCTCGGTGCACCCTGGGAAGATCAAAGGCCCGTATATGACGGGGCGGGAAAATTGATCCTCCATATGTCCGAAGAGGAGCTTATCCCAAAAGGCTCATCTGTAGAAAAAAAAGACCCTTTCTACAGCAAAATCCTCGGCGAGGATAGGCCGATTATCGTCTATCTACCAGAGGGATACGATAATACAGGAGAGCCCTATCCTGTAATATTCGCCTTTCACGGCTTTGCGAGCAGGCCCCAGTCGTGGGTGAATATCCTCATCGATCCCCTCGAAGAGGCGATATCAAACGGCTCAATCCCCCCCGTTATCGTCGTATTTGTTGATTTTTCTATCTCGGGAAACGGAACCGACAACCCCGACACACCATATGACGATAGGGGCGGTAGCTGGTATATCAACAGCAACCTCGGGCGCTTTGAAGACCACTTCTTCAGGGAGATCGTGCCTTTTATCT
>CAZDOD010000168.1:0-6118 GCA_964506935.1 uncultured Thermodesulfobacteriota bacterium
CATTGTCAACGGCCTCAACTATACACCCATCCCCGATTAAAAGCTCAACTACGAAGTTTCTGATTGATTCCTCATCATCAACCACTAAGATCTTTTTCCCCTTTAAATCCAATTTCCCCTTTTGTAACAGAGGTTGCGACTCGCTGTTATTATAAATAACAATTGGCAGTGAAACTGTAAACTTCGTTCCCACTCCTTTTTCGCTCTCGACATAGATCTCGCCATTATGATTTTTAATGATACCATAAGAAATGCTTAAACCCAGACCTGTACCTTTACCTACATCTTTTGTTGTAAAGAAAGGATCAAATATCTTTTTTCTAATTTCATCTGGGATTCCCGGCCCATCATCTTTAAATTCGACCCTTATCTTATCTCCCTTTTTATATGATTTAATGTCGATATTCCCACCGCCAACATCTATAAGTATATCTATGGCATTATTGAGGATATTTATAAATACCTGCTTCATCTGATTTGCGTCAATATATGTATGTATCAATTTATCTTCCAGGTCAAGATTAACCTTTATATTATTGACCTTCATGTTATACGTTATAAGATCACAGACATCTATGATGATGTTATTTACGTCCGCCATCTCCTTTTTAGTCTCTTTTTTTCTGGCGAAACTCAAAAGGTTCTGAACTATCTTGTGCACCCTCGTTGATTCCCTTTGAATTGTGTCCACTTTTTTCATCACATCATTATCTAAATCCGACTTCCTCATCAATAGCTGGGAATTTCCTATAATTGCGGTAAGTGGATTGTTAATCTCATGGGCAACTCCGGAAAGCATCTCTCCCATACTTGCCAGCTTTTCGGACTGTATCAGATGTTCCTCAAGCATCTTCCTTCTCGTTACGTCTCGGCCTAGACCATAAATCAGAACGACCTTCCCCTTATCCCAAAGCACCCTCTCACGTGTCTCAATAATCTTTTTTTCTCCTTCCTTGGTGGATATCTCCATATTAAAAATCCCGGTATCTTCTCCGTTTATTTGTTTCTTCCATACTTTTTCCACACCGTCTACAGATTTTTTTGAAAAAAGCTCCGTTAGATTCATACCGATTAATTCTTCTTGTGAATATCCCGTGCTCCTTTCAAACGAGTTGTTAAAATATTTCAGTCTCCGCCTTGCATCGGTGACATAGATAATGTCTTCTATATTTTCAATAAGAGTCTTATAACGCTCTTCCGAGACCTTCAGCTCCTCCTCCAACCTTTTCTGCTCGGTTATGTCACGGATAATTATAACCGGGCCGATCGAGTTTCCCTGTTCCAATTTAATAGGATATGCGGTACAAGATAAAAACATGTCCAAGTGACTATTGTACCATTCAAAGGCCTCCTCCATGCCGGACTTTAGGGTCCTGACATATGGACAGCCAGGGACAGGTTTATCAAGATCCGCCATGACATCGCAACATTTTTTCCCGATTATATCCTCTATATCTCTCTCTAATATATATGCCAGTTGTAAATTGGCCCTTTTAACAGTATCATTCTCTAACAAAATAATTATATCTTTTATGCTGTCAAAAACCTGGCGCCACTCAGCTGAGGCTGTAACGAGTAAATCCTTCAGTTTTTCATGCTCTGTAATATCCATTGTATTTAGAACCAATAAGTCACGCCCGTTTTCCTCTCCATGTAAAACGTAAGTGCTCCCCGATAGCTGGATAATCTCACCGTTTGCCTTCAACACTCTAAAATCTTCACTCTTTACCTTTTTCTCGTTCAGACTTATTAGCAGAAATTTTGTTAATCTTTCCCTGTCCTCTTTGTGAATTATGTTAAAGAATCTCTCCCCTTTGATTTTTTCTTTCTCATAGCCCCAAGAGGATAAAACACTGTTGCTCGCATCGATGAGATGGCCCTTATTATCAAAAAACAGAACAGGATTTTTTGAGTTCTCAATAATCTCACTTGATATATTTCTAAACGGCATAAAACTACTACTCCTAAATTTTAGATTACCTAGATGCCCCTACGGGTTTTAACTCCATTTCATTCTATATGATTTTTTGTCTCCTGAAAATTAAAAAAATTGGTATGTGTGACCTACCAAATTGTTATTCAGAACCAGAAAAATAGGCCACACATACCTCTGTTGATGGTCCTATTTGTTAACAGACGCCTGAGAACACGGCGCCCGTCATCCTCGTCTTCCAGTCTTGCTCGATGGTTGCGAGCAAGTCTTTGCTCCTCAAATCCATTTCAAGTAACTCTTTGGAGGGAGAGAGGTTTATAATATTTACCAGCTTGTCAATGTCCTGATCGGAGCCGATCCCCTTATCCGAAAGAAGATCTCTTAGCTCTTTCTCTCCTTCACAAACAAGCAAATCACTCAAGAAATTCTCATCAGACATAGCATGGCCTGCCAAGACCTCAACGATTTCCTTTGAAATACTCATTACATTACCCCTGTAAATTTATTATAAAACAAAGCTCCAAGCCAACAAAGATTCACCTCCTTTCCGGCCCTATTTTTTTTAAATTTCATTTCTTAATGTTTTTTTTATCATCCCCAGGGACTTGAGTATATCATTACAGCTGTAATCGTTCTCCAATATTTCAAAACCTTTCGCTGTTACAAATGCCCGACAGTTTCCACATATTGCCTTGTATTCACAGTCAGAGCACATCTCGTAATCTCTATCAGAGATTTTTCTATAGTATTCGCTGCTTCTTATTTCTTCAAAAGCTCCTTTCTTAAACGAGCCCAGCGGGTACGAAACGGGGTGGCACGGTGTTATATCAAGGTTTGCCTGTACGCAAATCCGCTTCCTGCACGCCAGACACTGGAATATCTTGTCGATTGGAACACCAAATCTCATCAAAACGAGATTAATTATTGGATAATCGATGACTGTCACGGGTTTACCGTCAAGGATACATGATGCGACGAGCATCCCGAGTTTGAGTATCCCAGAGCTTTCCAAATATTCGGTCAACGAACCCTGAACACCACCGGAGACATCGCCAACAGGTATCAGATGGATACCTTTCAACATCGGAAATTCGAAAAGGAGATAATCGATCCACCTGTCCAGAGAATCCAATAATATCTTTGTCACAACCGTCATTACCGAAAAATCTATCTTGTGCTCCCCGCATAGCCGTAACGAGCCGATAACTCTATTGAACACGCCGTTACCGCGAATCTTGTCGTTTATCTCCTCAAACCCGTCTATACTGACGGTCAGATGGACGGATTCTCCAAACTCGCTCAAACGTCGGATATTATCTTCGTTGAGTAATGTTCCATTTGTATTTATAATGATGCTTTGATATCCTGATTTTCTGCCGTAGTCGATGATATCAAAAATATCAGGGTGGACAAATGGCTCTCCGCCGGTAAGATGTAGACACTCGCCGTAAAATTTCTTGGCGTCGTCAATAATATCATATATTTGTAGTTTTGTAAGCTCTTTATTATGCCCTTCCCCATGACGAACGAAACAAGTGGTACAGCTTAGATTACAGCGGCGGGTGATTTCTATATCCAGCATAATTATAGGTTCAGCTTCTTTTTTATTATATCCTTGATGATACTCTTTCCCAAATCATTAATGTCACTTATTTTGAAGTCTATGTAACTATGAAAATCAATAAACTTCGAAGTGGGGAGATCTTTTTTTGACTTTTTGAAATACTCGATCATCATAGAGAAATAGTCTCTGATGTGTGGGTTACCATATAGACCTTGATAAATTTTCTCATTCGCCTCCTCAGGGGTCATTACTTCAGGCACGGCGCCGACAAGACTATAAATAAGAAAGGTGCTTTTACCGTGTAGGAGGTCTTTTTCTATCCCAAGAAAGTCGTTGAGAAGCTGTGTCCCCGTGCCGAGGTTTTCTATCATCGTAACCAAATCATTGGCCATTTCCTCCTTCTTGGCGAGAAATGCAAGGGCGACACACGGTATCGCCGCCGGTAGAAATTTTTTGCCGAGGAAAAGGAGGTCTTTATCCGTCGTCTTCTCATTTGCATCCCATCTCTTTTCCAAATCCCACAGGGCGATATCCGAATATTCCGTCCAGATTCGATTAAAGAATGGCCAAAAGCCCGATTCCGGTGGGAAGAGACGATGGTATATCAAAAAGACCTTCTTTATACATTCATTGGCAAGGATCAAAAAATCGCTCTTAAAGGATTCGGGCTCATCAATGACATTGTCCTGAATCCTGAGATAGAAATAGTAAAAAAGTGTGCTTTCGGCGATCTCATCGACTTCCTCCTTCCGACTCCCGAGATCAAGGCCCAAATCCAACCACCAGTGCATTGGGAGTGCCGGAAAAGAGTGAACCGGGAAGTTGAAGAAGTCACGATAGTCACCGGTTGATGACACTAAATTTAGATATTTCTTGAGACCAAGCCAGAGGCTCAAAATTGATTCCGGCCACCCGTCGGCGCAAGATTCGATATTTGAGAAAATCCTCTCGTTTCTTCCAACAAACTTTGTGAAGAAGTCGAGTTCCCGTCCCATAAAATCACTTATCAATTCCGGTTCCGGATCATCTGTAGACTTATAGATTTCTTTTATATAATTAGGTTCTTCCGAGATCATTTGTTGCAACGCACTCGCCTGTCTGAACTGTGCGGATATTCCTGCCATACCTTCTACGCTATATTCGCTGAGGATCCGATCGCCGAAATCTCCGAGATCAAGGGCCTTGAGGGCAACATCCGCCGCAATCCTACCCGTCTCCATCGCATACGAAATGCCCTCGCCGGATATAGGATTTATGCTTGCAGCCGCATCACCGACAATTAAAAGACCGGGGGCGTGCAGCTTATAATCAGGGGGGCCGACCCTCAATAAACCTGACCTTAAGTTTAAAAGCTCGAAAGATCTGGAGAGCCTCCCTTTAAAAAAGGGATTGGCCTCAAGGATCTCCAAAAAAAGCCTCTTCATGGAGATTTTTAGCCGCTTGATAGCATCTGATGTAATCGAAATACCCACATTTGAAGCCCCATTCGATAAAGGAAAAACCCACAGGTAACATGGCGGCGGCAGGTGCTCATCATAGATGAAATTCACTACATCAGGCTCTAAATTCTTCATGCCCTCGATGTATAACCGCATCCCGATCCCTATATTTATTTTGTCAGGCCTACTATCTCTCCCGACCGTCTTTGCTACTATCCTTGAATTAACACCATCTGCGGCTATGACTATGTTGCTATAATATGATACCCGCCCTGAATCATCAAAGCCCTCAACTCCAACTATCCTGTCTTTTTCGAGGAGTGGGCCGCTGACGAAAAAACCATCTTTGAAAACTACACCTGCATCCTTTGCGTAAGTCAAAAGCGCATTGTCAAATTCCATGCGACGCATTATTATTCCAAGCTTTTTCTCATTATCAGAACCTGTATATTTGATCCTTTTGAGCTCACCGTCCGGAAAGGCAATGAGGGCTTCACTTATCAAATTGTGCGGGTGACCCATAACATAATTAAAAATCCCCAAACCGCCGAGAATGTTTAGAGCGGATGGGGTTAGATAGTCACCGCACACCTTCTCCCTTGGAAAGTGCTTTTTATCTATTATACATACGCTTGCGCCACGTCGCGATAGAACAATCGATGCGATGCAGCCAGCAGGCCCAGCCCCTACTATGATGACATCATAGTTACTATCTCTTTTCTTCACAAAAATACCGTTGATTATGATGAAAAATTCACATCATATTATCTTTTGCTCACATAAAAAATAAGTGGTTTTTATTATCGTATTATGTATTATTTGTCAAGTTCTTTTTCTATCCGCTGAATCTGATAAATGTTATCTATTTTCTTCCATAGATCCAAAGACCGGCTATAATATTCTCTTGCTTTTGTCATGAGTGTAGAGCGTTCTTTTGGGAACCGATTTGCTTTCAGCAAGTAAAATCCGCCCCAAGCCTCCATAACATTTGCCATACTCGGGATCAGCGCGAGTTCCTTGGACATGACATCACTCTTAGATAGTTCACTGGAGGCGCCGTCCCAATCGTCACGCTGCGCAAGGATTATTGCCTTTTTGCACCTACATTCAATTACCTCAGTCTTTTGATTAGTCCTTTCAGCCCATAAAAGACCGTCCTGCATTGCCTCAAAGGCTTTATCG
>CAZDOD010000169.1:0-684 GCA_964506935.1 uncultured Thermodesulfobacteriota bacterium
CGTTTAAGATCACCTTTATCCCGGCATCCATCATGGCCATCGTGGTCTTCATTATATATTCTTCGTTGTAGGCGACGAACCTCTTTATAAAGTCGGGATTTTTCTTGATCTGTAACGGGAGATTCTGAAATCCGACGGAGTGGAGCAGTGTCTCGAAATTGCCGCTTGCAACAGAGCCAAAAATGCAGATATCTTCGCCGTATTTGGAGGATACCTCAGAAAAGAAATTAAATGTCTTGTGGGAAAGGTCCTCTATATCGGGCCGGTAGGGCCAGTCGTCGAAGGCATCGGGATTGGGGGTTGCCGGCCCCCTGTACATGAAATATATATTCCCGTGGCCATCCTCGATAAGATCGAGAAATGAGCCGGTCGCCCTGGCAAGTGTCTTTGAATCCCATACCATAATCGTCCCGTCGAAGATCACGCATGTCGAGTCGAAACCGATCTTGAGCGCCGCCTCGGCCCTTTTCAGGAGCCCCCCCGATACGAAGGGGTCGACCAATATCTTTTTTAGTTTCTTACCCCACTTATCCAGGATGAACTTTGATACCGGGTTCAAATAAATATACTTGGGAGGGATAAGGGGTTTCCCCAGAACCTGCTGGACGGGCCAGTCGTCGAGGTTGGATGAAAATGTCGGGACCCTGTCAATATCCTTTCCTTCGATTGTACGGAATATGCGTT
>CAZDOD010000169.1:694-6117 GCA_964506935.1 uncultured Thermodesulfobacteriota bacterium
CTATTCTAGTCTAAATTAGGGTAAAAAATTACAAAGGGCAAAAAGATTTTACCGCCGGTCACAGATATCGGTTGCTGTCATCTTTTATATATAAGCTATTGACTTTACATCGCTATCGGATATTTCCCGTATTTTTTTGTCGCCTCGATCATTATCTTAAGCTTTTCTACATCCATATCGGGATGGTCGTGGACGGGGCCTAAGATGAACCTCCCACCGGGGGCACAAATCTTGATCAGTCTCTTGACCTCGTCTTCGACCTCCTCGGTAGTGGATCTCTCGGTAAGGACGTAGTCGACCCCGACACCGCCGACGATGGTAAATCTGTCGCCGTGTACCTTTTTCTCATAGGCGATATCGACATTCGATGTATTCTCGTAGGCGTGGCCGCCGTCAAATCCCCATTTGATGAAGAGGTCGAATACCTTCGTGTTGTCGCCGCAGGAGTGGAGGAGGACCTTGCCGCCCCGGTCGTGGACGGCCTTCGTGATCTTCGTATAATGCCCTCCGAACAATTCATCGATCAGTTTAGGGTTCATCATCGGGCCGGTCTTGAAGGCGAAGTCATCACCGTTAAAGATGACCTTTATTCCTGCGTCCATCATAGCCATATTTGTCTTCATGACAATGCTATTGAGGAGTGATATGAACCTTTTGATCAGCTCCGGTTCCCTCCTGATAAAGAGTGCCATGTTTTCAAAACCCAAAGACCATAGCATCGTCTCGTGGATGCCGAAAGCCGACTGGCCCATGATGCATATCTTGTCCCCGAATTTTTTTACGACCCCCTTAAAAAAACTATAGGTCTTTTCGGACAGGTCATCGGGATTTGGAAAGTGGGGCCAATCATCGAAGTCAGAGGGAGATTTGATGGCCGGGCCCCGATACATGTAAAACGCATTTCCGTGACCGTCGTCAACGAGGTCATAGAATGACCCCGTGGTCCTCGCCAGTGTCTTTGAATCCCAGAACATAAAATATGGTTCAAAGAGCCCCGTAATTGAATCAAATCCGAGTGATACGGCGGCCTCGATGCTTTTGATCATCATCCTGTCGACGTTAAAACTTAATATCTTTTTAAAACTCGGGCCCCAACGGTCGATGAAAAAGCCGGATACGGGATTTAGAAGGAGTTTCGAGGAGGCAAGAAATTGTCTCCCAAGTATCTGTTCTACAGGATGGTTGTCCAGATAATAGCTGTAGGTCGGGACCCTGTCGATTTCCTTCCCCTCGATTGCACGGAAGATGTGCTCTGTTGGATCCATGGTCTTCTCTTTCACATTTATTCTAGTCTAAATCCGGGTAAAAAAGTTCAAAGGGCAAAAAAAAGATTTAGACTTCTAAGATATCAGCTCAGGCGATTTACAGAGATCCGCTGTGAGATTTGTTTCTACAGCCTAAAGAAAAAATCCCAAGCGAATGCCATTTCAGATTTTAAGCCTATCCTTTAATACCCTATGGAGTGCTGGCGTTATCAGTGCCGCAAAGGCGGCCGATATCCCGCCCTGTGCGAGGTTGAAGGGTAGCTCCGCCAGTGGTGGTGCGAAGCTTAGGGCATAAATCACATATTCTGCGAAGAAATACCCCGTTACCATCCAGAGGGCGGCGACAGCAAATGATGTTACCAATAGAAATATATCCCGGCCCATATTTCCCTTTAAGAAATCGGGCCTTAACCAGGATATCAAAAGTCCCGCGATAAGTCCTTCTATACCCTTGATGACGAGTGTCCACGGGGAATATTGGATATATCCTCCTATCACGTCCGCGAGTGCCGACCCGAATCCGCCGCACACCGCCCCGAATATCGGCCCGAGGAGGGCCGCTGATATGAAGATCAGGGTGTCCCCGAGATTGAAATACCCCTTCGTGGCGGGAATCGGGATCCTGACGATCAGTGTTGCTATCGCAATCAGGGCGCTAAAGAGGGCGAAAAGCGCCAACGTACGGGGTGTTATATAATCTTTTTTCATATAAAATCCCTAAATATATTTATGATATTTTAAAAAACTCTAATCCTTAATTTAAAAAGGAGTGGCAAATCTGATATCACCGGCCGTTTTCATTTTCTATTTTATGCGTACCCTCTCTCTTTTTGTACCACGCGGATGGCGATGAATCCAATGTAGAGATCCTTCATCTCCACGAATGGGACTACCTTCATCTTCCTGCGGAGCCTTATGCCTCGTTCTATCTGATTTTTCAAGACGCCTATGTCCGTAGGGCCGAAGTTCTGAAGCTCCTCCACCTTTTTCAGGATTTCTTCCTGATGGTTCTTTACAAAGCTCTTGAGAGATTTCGTATCCATAACTACCACTTTCAAATCAATAAATTATATACCACTTGTATCTCAAAAAATCAATGGTAAATTCTCTGCTAGGAGTCCTTTAGAAAAATCTGTTTTTGAGAGAGGCCCCGAAAGTAAAACTTGATAATGTAGGCGCATTCTGATAACCTAATAGCAATGAAGAAATACACCATCAAAAAGACCATCGACAAAGATACCCCATTACCCTCGTCTATCGATTACGACGCGGAGCTAAATTCCGCCCAGCTTTCAGCAGTAAAATTCGGAGGCGGCCCCTCATTGGTCATCGCCGGAGCGGGGAGCGGAAAGACCCGTACCCTAGTATATCGTGTGGCCTACCTTATCGAGAAGGGCGTTCCCCCACCGTCGATCTTGCTTTTGACATTTACCAGAAAGGCAGCCCAGGAGATGCTCAGGCGTGCCGCATCGCTCACGGACAGCCGCACCGAGAGGGTCTCGGGCGGTACTTTCCACTCCTTTGCGAGCCAGATATTGAGGGAATTCGCACCCGAAGTTGGATTCTCCCCGTCATTTACAATCCTCGACAGGGCGGATTCCGAAGACGTGATAAATTTAATTAGAGGGCGGATGGGCCTCGGTCAGAAAGGGCGGCGCTTTCCGAAAAAGGGGACGATAGGCGACATATTCAGCAAGGGCATAAACCGCACAGAACAAATAAAAAATATCATCGAGATCGAATATCCCCACTTTGTCGCGGAGACTGATCTCATATACGAGCTTTTCGCCCAGTATATCGAATACAAACAGAAGCACATGCTAATGGATTATGATGACCTCCTTACGTATCTCGTAAAGCTCCTTGACGACAGGGAAGGTGTAAGGGAGAAGCTGAAGGGGAGGTTCAGATATATCCTTGTCGACGAGTATCAGGACACCAACAGCCTTCAGGCGAAGATAGTAAAACACCTCGCCGGAGAGGGCGGGAACGTCATGGTCGTCGGCGACGACTCACAGAGCATATACTCCTTTCGCGGTGCAGATTTCAAAAACATCATGGAGTTCCCGAACCTCTTTCCCAAGACAGAGATAATAACTCTGGAGGAGAATTATCGGAGCACCCAGCTTATCCTGAATCTCGCAAACACGATAATTGACAGGGCGAAGGAGAAATATACAAAGATTCTCTTTACCGAGCGAAAGAGCGGGGCGCCGCCGGTTCTCGTGCCTGTACCGGACGAATCGACACAGTCGAGCTTCGTCTCCCAGAGGATATTGGAGCTGAGGGAGGAGGGGGTGAGCCTCGATGATATAGCAGTCCTATTCAGGGCGGGATTTAACTCCTTCGACCTTGAGATAGAGCTCAAGAAAAGGAACATCCCATATATAAAATACGGCGGCTTCAAATTCATGGAGACGTCCCACGTAAAGGATATCGTTGCCCACCTCAGGGCCGTCACAAATCCCCATGACGTGGTGAGCCTGGGGAGGGTGCTGCTATTGGTCGACGGAGTCGGTCCCAATGCCGCACAGGTGATAACAAGCGGGGTCGCCGGGGGGTCGAGTATCTCGGCGGGGCTCCTTAACTATACAGGAGATAAGCGTTTTGGAGAGGGGATAGAAAGGCTCGCAAATACATTTTCGAAGATCGAGGGAGGTGGGATGGGCCCCGCAGAAGCGGTGGAGGTCCTGATAGACTACTACACTCCGATTTTAAAGAAGAGATTCGACAACTACCCGAAGAGGCTTCAGGACTTGGAGCACCTCGCCGTCATCACGCACAAATACAAGGATATAGAATCCTTTATGACCGATGTCGCCCTGGAGCCACCAACGGACAGCATATCTGATATAGTGGCCGAAGATCCCGACCCCGAAAGGCTCGTCCTCTCGACCGTCCACTCGGCCAAGGGACTCGAGTGGCACAGCGTATTTATCATCTGGGCCGCCGAGGGATATTTCCCTAACTCATACGCCGCCGATTCGCCGGACGAACTGGAGGAGGAGCTACGGCTCATGTACGTCGCTGTAACAAGGGCGAAGGAGAACCTGTATATAACATACCCGATAAAGATGATGACACACAAGGGGCTGGCTTTCGGTAGGCCGTCTCGTTTCATCGACGGGATAGACGGCAGCATTCTCGAGACGTGGGTTGTAGAGGAGGAGTGGGAATAACGTTTTTTTGTAAAAAACAATAACGAAAAAGGTGCAGATTTCATGAAGAAGGATATATCAAAAGGACTCCCTATACTCCTTTTTTCTAACGAATCACTTTTAAAGATAAAGACCCCGGCCCTTGTTCTGGGCGTCTTTGAAGGGGAAAAGGAACAGAATCCCCGGATAATGGAGCTAGATAAGGAGACAGGTAAAAAGATAACGGGCGTGATTGCATCCGGAGATTTTAAGGGGAAGAGGGGGGAGGTCCTGACACTCTATATCGGCGACACAAATGGGAATGTGAGTTCAGAGAGGATTATACTTTCAGGGCTCGGAAAAAAGCAGGATATCGATTTGGACACATTGAGAGTTGGGGCGGCATCGGCGGCGAAAAAGGCCCTGAGTTTGGGGATCAATTTGATAGCGATCCCATATGACCTCGAATCGGGATGGGATGGGGATTCGGGTGACTGCGCGGAGGCCGTATTTATCGGCGCGGCACTGGGAAGCTACGAATATGATCTCTTGAAGAAGAACGACGAAAAGAAGAAAAAGATCGAAAAGATAGTCATTGTTGGAGAGGGAGACGAGATAGAAAACGCCGCTATGCGGGGGAGAATAATCGCCGATTCGGTCTATCTCGCTAGAGACCTATCGAATGCACCATCAAACCTAATGACCCCCCGAATCCTCGCGAGAAAGGCAAAAGAGCTTGCGAGGCGGTACCACTTGATCTGTGATGTTTTTGCTGAAAGTGACATCAAGAAGATGAAGATGGGGGCATTTCTGGGGGTTTCCAAAGGGAGCACCCAGCCACCGGTGCTTATCGTGATTGAATATATGCCAAAGGAGAAAAAAACCCCTGCCGTGGCGCTTGTGGGAAAGGGGATCACGTTTGACACCGGCGGGATATCGCTCAAATTCTCCAATAAGATGGAAGAGATGAAATCGGACATGAGCGGCGCGGCGGCGGTGATGGGCGCTGTTCTGGCTGCTG
>CAZDOD010000170.1:0-6099 GCA_964506935.1 uncultured Thermodesulfobacteriota bacterium
AACGCCCTGAAACTGAATATCGGTATTTTGACCCATGCCGAAAGGATGCTATATCACGATGACAGGCTAAACGAGAAGATCGTCGACCTATTGGAGGTCGGCTTTCCCGATGTCGTCATAAGTGACGCAATAAAGATAGGCCACGGCTACGAGTCCGCGCCAAAATCATTCGACCTCGGCCTCCTCCTCTTTTCCGACGACCCCCTGGCGGCGGACGCCGTCGCGGCAAAGATACTCGGATTCAAGCCGACCGATGTCGAGCACCTCGTCCTTGCTAGCGAGCGGGGATACGGCTCGATCAAAGATGAGGATATCGAAGTCACGGGCGATGTAACCATAGAAGAGCTTGCCAAGAAGACCAAGGGGATCGTAAGCGAGTATCAGGACATCCAAAAGGTAGACACCCGACTAAAATTCTACACCGGCGTCGACCCGACGCGCGGGCGCTTCTGCTACGGGGGTTGCCTTGCGGCGATAAAGGGTTGTCTCGGTACTATCGATTCGAGGAGGCCGGGCTCCGTCAAGAATGCACGCCCCGGCGGGATCGTAACCGGCGTCTACCATGGAGACGTAATCCATCCCAACGACCCCGTAATTCTGGTCGGAGACTGCGCGCGGGTTGAAGGAAAATTAGTGGCGAAAAAGATAAAGAGGATAAAGGGGTGCCCGCTCGGGACGAAACAGCTCTTTATCACACTACCCCTGACCTTCGGGATGTCGAGCCCGATGTTAGATCCTAGAGACGCCCTACTATTTGTCGGGAATTCGGTGGCAAAGACGATAAAGAGGACGATCAATAGAGCATAAATACCATAGGAGGAGATTTATGACTTTTATATAAAACCATCTGGAACGCTGTATCAACCACTTTCCTAATTCTAGCGACTCTTTTTGAGATTACTGTGATAAAGGAAGATAAAATAGATATCGAAACCGAATACGGAATTTTGAGCGGTCCTTTTCATGAGTTCATTGAATCATTGACATCGGTGATAGACGGGCGTGACGAATTCACAAAAAACCACAGTCATCGAGTGGCCGAACTCTCTGAAATCTTGGCGCGGCGGATGGGATACCCAAAAGAATTCGCCGCAAAAGTGCACATCGCCGGCCACCTCCACGACATCGGAAAAATCATCATACACGAATCAATACGCCTAAAACCAGAGAAACTTGATATAAAGGAATTTACGGAAATAAAACGACATCCCGTCATAGGAGCTGAGATCGTCAGGAAGGTTCAGGGGCTCGACTCCATAGTAAACATGGTCCTGCACCACCACGAGAGGTGGATAGGCATGGGGTATCCGGAAGGAATCAGCGGTGAAGATATAGATCCGGGGGGACGGATCATCGCCGTTGCCGATTCCCTCGATGCACTGTTGACGACACGTCCCTACAGCCCGGCCATGTCAATGAACTCGGCTTTTTCTGAGATCAATAATTTCTCAGGAAGGATGTACGATCCCCGCGTGGTGGAGGCACTGATGTCTATAGATCGTAAAGAAATCGAAAAGTTATATCCAGATCAATAGTTATCAATGACCTTGGAATACCATCTAGGTCTCCGATCGATGACCGTTTTGTGTAGTAAACAAAAGAGTTTGCGGTCGGCTTTTTGACTTAAAAACAAATCCTTTTATGTTTACTACCCACGCAAAACTCTAAAGTATTACCTGTTTTTTATTTACCGTTCATTTTAAATCTTATAACTATTTGAATTTTTAGATAAAAATGCTATACTTATTTCAGATATTGGGGAAAAAATGAGCTTTAACTTGGGTATAATCGGCCTTCCAAACGCCGGGAAATCCACAATATTCAACGCCCTGACGAGGGCGGGGGCGCAGACCGCCGGCTACCCCTTCACAACCATAGAGCCTAATACCGGAATCGTCACACTTCCGGACAGCCGCCTTTTCGAGATCGCCGAGATGACCAAACCCGAAAAGATAACACCGACTACAGTGGAGTTCGTCGATGTTGCGGGTCTCGTCAAGGGTGCCAGCAAAGGCGAGGGGCTCGGGAACCAGTTTCTCGGACACATAAGAAACTTGAGCGCCATACTCCACGTCGTCAGGTGCTTTATCGACGAAAACGTCGCCCACCCAGAAGGGGAGATAAATCCCAGAAGCGACATCGAGGTCGTCGAGACCGAGCTCATGCTGGCTGACCTAGCAACCCTCGAAAAGCGTATATCCAAGGTTGAAAAAGCGGCGAAATCAGGAGACAAAGAGTCAAAGGAGGTCCTCGCCGTCTATTCGGAAGTAAAGAAGCTCCTCGACTCCGGAAAATTCGCAGATAATTACACTCCGAAGAACGAGACGGAAAAATCGGCCTTTGCTGAACTGAACCTCTTTACCCAAAAGCCCGTCCTCTTTGTAGCAAATATCGATGAGAGTTCGATCCCCGACGGAAACCAATTCTCAAAAGAGGTCGAAAAAATCGCCCAGGAGAGAAAAATCCCGACAATAATAATATCCGGCAAGATCGAAGAAGAGTTATTAGACTTAGATGACAGTGAGAGGAGGGAATATCTCAGAGAGCTGGGGCTCTCTGAGACCGGCCTCATACAGGTGATACGGGCGGGGTATAAGCTCCTTCGACTCATAACATTCTATACCACCGTCGGGACGGAGCTAAGGGCATGGTCAATCCCCGAAGGGACACCCGCGCAAAAGGCGGCGGGCTCGATTCATACCGACATGGAGAGGGGATTCATAAAGGCCGAGGTATTAAGCTGCGAAGACCTCTTTCAATCGGGCACGGAACACAAGGCAAAGGAGGAGGGGAGGATGAGAATAGAGGGTAAAGAATACCTCGTTAAAGACGGCGATATCCTGCGTATAAAGTTTAATGTCTAATAAAAGTTTTCCCAAAAAAATCAAAAAAGCTTGACTTTCTAAGGTTTTATGCTATCCTGATAAACCTAAAATAAATCTAAAAAATGTCTCCTTGCTCGGGGGGAGAGGCTTTTAATGAAAACAGGCCACGATGTGGATAGGTTTTGATCCCGATGACCTGTTTGAAGAAAAAATCCCACCCGGGCTTTACAGCCGAAAGGAGGTGAAGAAGTCTTGAAGACCTACGAAACTGTCTTCGTCCTTGATCCCGACCTGCCGGAAGAAGAAACAGAAAAGTCAATAAGTAAACTCGAGGGCGTCATAGAAAGCCAGAAAGGTAAACTCCTCTTCACCGAGAGATGGGGTAAGAGGAAATTCGCCTATCGGGTCAAAAAGAAGCTCAAGGGCAATTACTTCAGATCCATGTATTACGGAGAGGGAAGCGTAGTCACGGTGCTCGAGAGGAACCTTAGGCTCATGGAAGAGGTCTTTAAATTCCTCACGATCAAGCTTTCCGACACAGAGATAGAGGTCGAGGATAAGATTGAAGATGTAGAAAAAGATACGGATACAGAGTCCACAAAAGATGAGATGCTTTCGGAATCAGCAGAAGACGAAGAAGGAGATACAGCCAAGTTTGAGGAGTCTGAGCCCTCGGACGAGGACTAATCTTTCGATGGAGAAAAAGATCGATGTTCATCCGGCCGATTTGCCCACTTGATTCATGGGACGGCTGAGATTAAAATTTTAAAAATGAGGATGCAAACCTCTTTTTCTCAAAAAAAAGGAGCGGATAAAGGAGCGATATTTTGGCAAACGTAATTAAGAAGAGAACCTTTCACAAGAGAAAGGTCTGTAAATTCTGCGCAAACCCTACTATGAAGATAGATTATAAAGAACCGAAGGTCTTGAGGTACTTTATCACCGAGAGAGGCAAGGTCATACCGAGGCGGATATCAGGAACCTGCGCAAAGCACCAGAGGGAATTGACCATCGCCATCAAGAGGGCCAGGATTTTGGCCCTCCTCCCCTTTTCATCTACGAGTTCCCAGTTTTGAACTTAAGGGAGGCGATTTGATTTGATGGCGAAAAAATTTGAGGGGTAAGCCGGTCGGAATAGACGGCTTTTAGAAACTCAAACAGTTTTTTTGCCGCCTTCTCGTTTTAAAAATATTCTTCTTGAAAAGGGAGTCCTAGATATGGAAGTCATCCTTGTTAACGATGTACCATCCCTCGGCAAGGCGGGTGACCGTGTGAAGGTCGCTCCGGGATATGCCAGGAACTTTCTCATCCCGAAAAAAATGGCGCTCCTCGCCACTAAGGGAAACCTGAAAAAGTGGGAGGAGACAAAAAAACAGGAAGTGAAGGTTACGGAGATCGACAAGACAAAGGCCGAGGAATTAAAGGGGATAATAGAGGCAACCTCCGTCACACTGGCCAAGCAGGTGGGAGAACAGGACAAGCTCTTCGGTTCGGTCACATCGACCGAGATCGCCGGCGCCCTTTCGGCCCAGAAGATAGATGTAGATAAAAAGAAGATAGTAATAGAAGAGACCATAAAGAGGCTGGGAGACTACACCGTCCAGATCAAGCTCTTTACTGATGTGACGGCAAAACTCAAGGTCGAGGTGATAAAGGAGGAATAAAAAATCCGCCCCTCTGAGATGGTTAAGGGATTTGATATTAAAGGGGGGGATGTTTTTTCGGGAATAAGGCCTCGGTCTGAAGTTTGGGAGTTTTTTACTTTGGCAACTCGTTTGATATTTTTGGATCGAAATAAAAATCCTGGGGTTAATTTTTTAAGTCTTGATATCCCTATTTTTCGGTCTTACTTCTTTCAATCTTTTTAAAGACGATAAGATGGGAAGGAGGATAGAATGGGGGACGCTAAGATAAGACAGGCACAAGAAAAAATAGGTTCGGGAGAGGATATATTAAGGGTGCCCCCTCAGAGCCTCGACGCCGAGCAGTCGGTTCTGGGCGGTGTCATGCTCGAGGAGAAGGCCATAACGAGGGTCCTGGATATCCTGACGCCTCAGGACTTTTATCGTGAGGCCCACAGAAAGATCTTCAGCGCCATGATAGACCTCTTCAATAAGAACGAACCGGTCGACCTCGTAACGCTGTCGGAGTCATTGAAAAAGAGGGGCTCACTCGACGACGCCGGGGGGCTCGCCTACATATCATCCCTCGTCGACAACGTCCCAACAGCTGCAAACATCCAGTACTACGCCCGGATAGTAAAGGAGAAAGCGATCTTGAGAGGCCTCATCTCGATCTCGACCGAGATCATCACCGACAGCTATGAGGACAAGCGAAACGTCGACGAGCTCTTGGACAGCGCCGAGAGCCGCATCTTCAAGATATCGGAGCATAAGATCAAGCCCGCCTTTTTCGTCATGAAGGAGATCGTAAAAGAGAGCTTCAAGATGATAGAGATCCTTTACGACAAAAAGGAGCTTATCACCGGCGTCCCGACAGGGTTTCGCGACTTGGATCTTTTGACATCGGGATTTCAGGCCTCCGACCTCGTGATCATCGCTGGAAGGCCGTCTATGGGGAAGACGGCCCTTGCGCTCAACATCGCCCGAAACGCGGCGGTGAGCCGAAAGACTCCCATTGCGTTCTTCTCCCTCGAGATGAGTAAGGAGCAGCTGGCGATGAGGATGCTCTCGACCGAATCACGGATAGATTTCAACAGGATCAGGAGTGGCCGAATCAGAAAGGACGAGTGGGATTCCCTCATCGGGGCTGCGGGGATACTATCCGAGACACCGATATATATAGACGACTCGGCAAGCCTGAATCCCCTCGAGATGAGGGCGAAGGCGAGGAGGCTCAAGGCCGAAATGGATATAGGGATGGTCGTGGTCGATTATCTCCAGCTCATGACCGGCATGGGTAGGGCCGAGAGGAGGGACCTCGAGATCTCCGAGATATCTAGATCGCTAAAAGCGATGGCGAAGGAGCTCAGCATCCCCGTCGTTGCCCTCTCCCAGCTCAGCAGGGCCGTCGAAAGCAGGGAGAACAAGAGGCCGCTCCTCGCAGACCTTCGCGAATCGGGGGCGATAGAGCAGGATGCAGACCTGATAATCTTTATCTACAGGGAGGAGCTCTACAAGCACAGGAAATTCGACGAAGAGGGCGAGAAAACCTTCCAGCACACAGAAGAAGAGGAAAAGGACAAGCTTGCAGAAATCATCATCGGAAAGCAGCGTAACGGCCCGACCGGAACCGTGAGGCTGGCGTTCCTAAA
>CAZDOD010000171.1:0-6021 GCA_964506935.1 uncultured Thermodesulfobacteriota bacterium
GAGGGAAACTATAAGCAGATAGGGGCCGCGGCGCTCGCATACGGGCACACCGTAATAGCCTCCACTCCGATAGACATCAACCTCGCAAAACAGCTGAATATCCTCCTCGAAAACCTCGGTGTCCCACTCGACAGGATACTCATCGATCCCACGGTTGGAGGTTTGGGTTACGGCTTCGAATACACCTATTCCGTAATGGAGCGGCTGAGGATGGCCGCCCTCACCCAGCAGGATGAGAAGCTTCAGATCCCCATGATCTGCCATGTGGCAAGGGAGGTATGGAAAGTCAAAGAGGCCAAGATCTCAAATAAGGAGGCACCGGAGCTTGGCGACCCGGAAAAGAGGGGAATCATGCTCGAGGCGATGACGGCTCAGGGTCTCCTCCTCGCCGGCGCCGATATCGTTATCCTGAGACACCCCGAATCGGCAAAACTCGTCAGGGATTTCATTGGAGAGTTGTCAAAGAGCTGATGGTGTTTTCAAAAAGTCCCGGTTTATATCCGGAGACTTCTTATGATTTATATCGATTCAAGGAGGGAACGTGAAGGGTACAATCTATGTAGATTACGAGAAGTGTGTGGCATGCGGGAGGTGTGAGCTGGCATGCGCCGTCGAGCATTCCCGCACGAAGGAGATCGTCGAGGCGATGGGCGAGCTGATGCCCCCCCAGCCGAGGATCCGCATAGAATCATCTAACGGATTTTCCACCCCCCTGTTTTGTTACCACTGCGAAAATCCCCAGTGTATAGATGTGTGTCCGTCGGGTGCAATAAGTAAATTGGAGACCGGCCAGGTTATCTTGGACGAAGGGCTTTGTGTCGGATGCGGCGCATGTCAGTTAGCCTGTCACTTGGGAGTGCCGGAAAGGAGGAGAGACGGGCGGGCCATGATCAAATGCGACCTATGTATATCGCGGCTCGAACATGCGATGAAACCGGCGTGCGTCTCGGCGTGCCACACGGGCTCTTTGACCTTTGAGTTCGACGACAAGAAAAAGACCAAAGATGCGATCATCGTCTTCAAAAAGGCCGTATAAAAGCCACACGTATCGTAAAAGGCAAGGTGATTTTCATTCACTTTTGTACAGATATTTCTAAATGTAAAAAAGGGTGAATAAATGATTGAAGTAAATATCGATGGAAAGAAAATAAAGGTCGAGGAGGGCTCCACGATCCTCTCCGCCGCTGAGGCCCTCGGGATAAAGATTCCAACGTTATGTGCACACTCGGCCGTAAGGCCTATGAAGGCATGCCGGGTATGCAGCGTCGAAGTCATCAGGGGAGACAAGACAAACTTACTTACGGCGTGTAACTTCAAGATTAAGGAACCGCTTTCGATAAAAACGAAATCGGATGAGGCGCTCGGGAGGAGAAAAGAGGTAGTCTCCGAATTTCTTAAATCGGCTCCGGGTTCGGAGCTTATAGTCGAGATGGCCGAAGATCTGGGGATTGAGGCGAAGGTTAAGGGTGGCGGGGAGAAATGTATAAGATGTGGGCTCTGCGTCAGGGCCTGCAAGGAGCTGATAGGCAAAGAGGCTCTGACCTATGAAAAGGACCAAACCGGAACTCCTTACCAGACGGTCAACGACAACTGTATCGGTTGTGGAACCTGCGCCATAATTTGCCCGACAGGGGCCATCACTGTCGAAGACAAAAAAGACACGAGGGTTTTCCCACAGGGAAAAAAGACCTTCAAGCTCGTAAGATGCAAGGTATGCGGGGAGGTAATTACCACAGAGGATCACCTGAGTTATCTCAAGGAAAAGAAAAACCTCCCCGATGGTATATATGAGGAATGTACGCAGTGCAAGCGGGCTTCATATGCGAAAAAGGTGGCTTCGGGCCAGTCCGTTGCACTGTCGATCTAGACAGAAAACCAAAGTAATAAAAACTCTAATGGAGATAAAACATGAGTACAGATAAAAAACGGGGCATAGACAAGACCGTAGGCCCCCTGGTCAAGAAGGCCAAAGACGACAATGTAGATCTTTGCTGGGACAGGCTTGACTCCCAGGACCCCCAGTGCGGATACGGGACACTCGGGTTGTGCTGCAGGCACTGCTACATGGGCCCGTGTCAGATCAATCCCTTTGGTGATCCACCCCAGGCGGGCGTCTGTGGTGCCACTGCCAATACAATAGCCGCAAGGCACCTCCTCCGAGGGATAGCGGCGGGGGCCGCCGCCCACTCCGACCACGGGAGGGGGGTGGTTGAGGCATTTATCGCCACCGCAAAGGGGGAGCTCGAAGGTTTCGAGATAAAGGATGAGCAAAAACTCTATCAGCTTGCAATTGATCTGGGTGTCTCCCTCGAAGAAAAGGACACGAACCAGATCGCCCTCGAGGTGGGCGATATTTTGGAGCATGAGTTCGGAAGGCAGAGCGGCGAGCTATTGATGATAAAGAGGGCGCCACTGAAGAGGCAGGAGATATGGAGGGAGCAGGGGGTGATTCCGAGGGGCGTCGACAGGGAGATAGTCGAGTGCATGCACAGGACTCACATAGGTGTCGACCAGGATTACCTCAACCTCATGAAACAGGCGACGAGGACCGCCCTCGGCGACGGATGGGGGGGATCGATGATAGCCACAGAGCTTCAGGATATCCTCTTCGGCACACCCGTCCCGATCCTCGGTGCGGTGAACCTCGGCATTCTAGAAGAGGACAAGGTGAATCTAATCGTCCACGGACACGAACCGATTCTGTCCGAGATGATCGTTGTAGCATCGCGCGATCCCGAGATATTGGCCCTTGCCAAAGAAAAGGGGGCCAAGGGGATTAATATAGGGGGGATATGCTGTACCGCAAACGAGCTCCTCATGAGGCACGGCATCCCCATCGCCGGCAACTTCCTCCAGCAGGAGCTCGCGGTAGTCTCGGGGGCCGTCGACGCCATGATAGTTGACGTCCAATGTATATTTCAGGCCCTTGTCAGTGTGGCCGACTGCTACCACACAGAATTGATCACAACAAATCCCAAGGCCAAGTTTGAAGGGGCGAGACACATAGAGTTCGATGAGCATAATCCCGTGAAATCGGCAAAAGAGATACTGAGGGTCGCTGTTGAGAACTTCCCGAACAGGAAGAAAGATACGGCCATACCGAAGGATGTCAAATCCGATATGGTAGTCGGGTTTTCCCACGAGACGATAAATTATCTCTTGGGCGGCGTCTTCAGGGGATCATACAGGCCGCTAAACGACAATATAATAAACGGCCGTATCCGCGGGATAGCCGGCGTCGTGGGCTGTAACAACGCCAAGGTGACTCTCGATGAGGCCCACGTTGCGATGGTCAAGGAGCTTATCAAGAACGATGTTATCGTCCTCCAGACCGGATGCTCCGCCATCGCCTGTGCAAAAGAAGGTCTCATGGTTCCGGAGGCGGCTGCAAAATACGCCGGTTCAGGTCTTGCCGAGGTGTGCGAGACAGTGGGTATCCCGCCGGTGCTCCACATGGGCTCCTGCGTAGATAACTCAAGGATACTGATGGCCGCCACAGCGGTCGTAAAGGAGGGTGGCCTCGGTGACGATATATCCGACCTCCCGGCAGCGGGCGCCGCACCGGAGTGGATGAGCGAAAAAGCCCTTTCGATCGGTCAATATTTCGTTGCTTCGGGGGTCTATACGGTATTCGGTGTAACATGGCCGACACTCGGAGCCAAGGAGTTGACGGAATATCTCTTTGATGGAATAGAAAAGGATTTCGGAGGTAAATGGGCCTATGAGAGAGACCCAATAGAGGCGGCAAAACTGATGATTGCCCATATCGACAAAAAGAGGAAGGAACTCGGCATAGACAAGGCGAGGGAGCGTGTCCTGTTCGATATGGAAAAGCGCCGCGAGATGGGTCTATAAAGGACCTTCACCCTTTGAAATGTTAATAGAAAAGAAAAAAAGGAGTAGATAAATGTCGAAGATTATTGCTTCTGCAGGAATCAGGGGAGCACACAAGATAGTCGAGAGGGTCGAGAAGAAGTACGAAGAGGCCTTAAATAAGTGGGGTCCCGATAAAGAAGTTGCCTTCCCGAACACGGGGTATTTCCTCCCGATAATATACGGTATCCTCGGGATTCCCGTCGCCAAGATTGGAGATATGAAGCCCGTCCTCGACAGGGCAAGGTCTCTTCTCCCACCTTTCGTAAAAGAGACATCCAACCTTCCCTATTTGGGACCCGCCCTCGATGCAGGCATGGCAACCTTTTTCGCCGAGGAATGCGAGGAGGCAATCAGATATCTCGAAGAGCCGGATTTCTACCTCGCCCAACAGGAGGAGGTCACCGATAGCAAGATCTGGCTCGGTGCCGCCGACGACGTCATCATGAGGAAGCGTGGTGTCGAGTTCGTCGATGGAACGGCTCCGGGTTTTGCCGCCATCCTCGGACGCGCCCCCACGAGCAAGATAGCCGCAAAAATAGCCCAGGAGCTTCAGGAGAAAAACCTCTACGTATTTATATCAACCGGCCTCAATGGGGAGAAGGGCTTCGCCGACCAGTTGGTTGAGGAGGATATCCAGATCGGTTGGAACACGAGGCTTGTGTCTTTCGGCCCTACGACCTCGTCTGTGGTATTCTCGATCGGCTTCGCAACGAGGGCCGCCATGTCCTTCGGCGGTATCTCGCCGGGAGATTTCAGGAAGATCCTCATCTACAACAAGGATCTCATCTTCGCCTTTGTGCTCCCGTTCGGATATGTAAATGAGGAATGGTATGCCAACGCCCTGGGTGCCGTCAACTACGGATTCCCGATCATCGCAGACACCCCGATACCGGAGGTACTCCCCACGGGCGTTTGTACCTATGAGCACGTCGTCTCCAACATCCCCTATGATGAGATGGTCTCGAAGGCCATCGAGGTCAGGGGACTCAAGGTCACGGTATCGGAGATGCCGATCCCTGTATCATACAGTCCCGCCTACGAGGGGGAGCGTGTAAGAAAAGAAGACCTATATCTAGAGGTCGGTGGATCAAAAAGCATGGCCGTGGAATGGACGACCTCCAAAGAGATGGATGAGGTCACGGACGGCTCTATAGAAGTAATAGGGCCCGATATAGACAAGGTAAAAGAGGGTTCCACCCTGCCCCTCGCCTTTGTGGTCGAGGTTGCCGGGAGGAACATGCAGGATGACTTCGAGCCGATCCTGGAACGCCAGATCCACCACCTGATCAACTACGCCCAGGGTGTCATGCATATAGGTCAGAGGAATATTGCCTGGCTGAGATTTTCGAAGCAGTCGGTCGATAAGGGCTTCAGGCTCCATCACCTCGGATCTATAATACACGCCAAATACCACGAGGATTTCGGAAACATCCTAGATAAGGTTCAGGTAAAAATCTATACCGAAGAAAATAAGGTAAAAGAGTTACATGATAAGGCGATATCGGTCTACAACGAGAGGGACTCCCGCGTAGAGGGTATGACCGATGAAGAGACCGATCCCTTCTACTCCTGCACCCTGTGTCAGTCCTTCGCCCCAAATCACGTATGTGTCGTCACGCCGGAGCGTCCGGGCCTCTGCGGAGCCTACAGCTGGCTCGACTGCAAGGCATCATTTGAGATAAACCCAACAGGACCGAACCAGCCGGTAACAAAGGGGAGGGTCATCGATGCGGTCTATGGCCAGTGGGAAGGGGTTAACGATTTCGTCTCCAAGGCCTCACGTGGAAACGTCACGGAATACGACGCCTACAGCCTAATGCGCACGCCGATGACCTCCTGCGGCTGTTTTGAGTGCATAGCGTCAATATTGCCATTGACGAACGGCGTCATGACGGTCGACCGCGACTACTCAGGGGGGACCCCGTGCGGTATGAAATTCACGACCCTTGCAGGTATGGTCGGTGGAGGAAACGTGACTCCTGGCTTCGTCGGCCACAGCAAATACTACATCACGAGCAAGAAATTCATCAAGGCCGACGGAGGTCTCAAGAGGCTTGTGTGGATGCCGAGCCACTTAAAAGAAGAGATCATGGATCGTCTCAAGTTAAGGGCGGAAGAGGAAGGCATGCCCGATCTAATCGAAAA
>CAZDOD010000172.1:0-3165 GCA_964506935.1 uncultured Thermodesulfobacteriota bacterium
GATGTATAAGATAAAGCCTGTTGTGCTGTATAAATATTCCCTAAAAAACCTGACGTTTATCGTGGGGACATATACCACACGGCAATCGGGCGGTGTCTGAAATGGCCAGATCGATGGGGCAAACAGCGTTACGTCCACCCCCAACTTCACCCAGTTATTTATTACCTCCCGGATGTGTACGGTCCACGCCACCTCTTTGGTGAGGTCCTCGAAACAGACGTAGAAGATGCGGGGGTTCTTTTGGATTCCTATTTTTCCCTCCGCTTTCATCGTCCCCTTTCTGACACGTGAGACGTAAAAAGGTTATGGAGCCTTCGCGCCACGTCTCTTATGTCGAAATCTCTGATTACCTTCTTTCGCCCCTCAACCGAAAATCTCTTTCTCGCATCCGAGTCGGTCAAAATCCCCTTTATAGCTTGTGCGAGTGCCTTCGGGTCCTTTTCGGGAACGAGTATCCCGCCCTTGCCGTCCTCGATTAATTCGGGTATCCCCGATATATTTGTCGAGACGACCGGAATGCCCGACGCCATCGCCTCCATGAGTGCCACGGGGATGCCGTCCATGTCACCGTCGGGTGCCTTCACGCAGGGGAGGACGAAGACCGTGGCCGAATCATAATAATAACCGAGCTCCTCGTTCGATATATTTCCCATAAATTTCACATCGGCCCCCAATTCAGTCGTCAATACCTTAAGTTTTCCACGAAGCGGGCCGTCACCCAAAATGATCGCCCTTGCCCCGAGCTCCTTGAGCATTGGGGAAGATAGCGCCTCAATCAGATACTTGAGCCCTTTTTTTGGAACGAGGTTTGCGACGACGAGGATTATATTTCCACTCTTATACCTGATCTCATCTGAAGACCTCGGTTTGAACCTCTCGGTGTCGAGGCCGCAATGTATCACGGGAAATTTTTCTTCTCCGATCCCCGTTATCTCGACTAGATATCTCTTATTGTATTCAGAGATGCATCTGACAAAGGATGCGTCCTCGCACTTTTCTTTAAGGAAGTCCCTATCCACGCTATTTTTGAAGATATCATAGGCATGGGCGGTAAAGCCGAATGGGAGGCCCGTAAGTCTCGAGACCATCCACGCCGAGGCGGCCGGCCCGGATGCGAAGTGGGCGAAAAGGAGGTTTGTATCGGTCTCTCTTAACCTCGATGCGAGAGAAAGGCCCGTAATGGCGATCTTTGTCCCTACATGCTCCTTGACTCTCGAAAAGAGGTCGAGAGATTCCATGGGTTTTTTAAATACCAGCCTTGCGGCATCGAAGATATCGTCCGAGATAGACCTCGCCGGTAAATTACCGTTCTTATCAAAGTCCCGATACAAAGCGGGATTGTTGGGGTAGATAGATAGCTCGACCCCGAGATCGATCATCGCATCCACCTCGTACTTGAGCCAGTTATTTACCCTGTTTTCCAGTATATAGGCGATCTTCAAATCCTACTACCCTCCACCCGTCACCTCGTCGAAGACTATCGCGAGCTTTTCTGCAAGCCTTTGCCTGTCAAAACGATTTACGACCTCTATTTTGGGCGAGAAATCTTTTTTTTCTTTCAAATCGATTATCGCCCGATATAGTTCTTCTGAGAGCCTTTCAGGATTATCCTCGCTTATCACGACGCCCGCCCGCGCCGCTCTCACGATGTCGGCCGTCTCGCCGGACGGTACCACCGCCAGAATGGGCCTTTTTGCGGCGAGATACTCAAAAACCTTTCCGGGAACGCTGTAATACGAGACATCCCTCAATGGAAATGCCAAGAGGTTAATATCCGACCCCATTATCTCGATTATAGCATTGTTGTGATTCAGATAACCCAGAAAAGTGGCGTTGCCTTTCAGGTACCCGCCGATAGCATCCCTGATCCCTTGATCCATAACGCCGAAAAACCTCACCTCGATTCTCTCTTTTAGATCAGGATGCTTTTTTATGGCCAAAGATAGGGCGGAGAAAAAAATGTCGGGGAAATATCTCCCGTAAAAAGAGCCGGAGTGGGCGATTACTATCTTATCGTCCGTCCTTTTTTCACGCTTCGAATAGTCATCGAAATCATCGGCATCGAAGCCGTTATAGATAGTTACGAGCTTTTCGGGTATGACTTTATGATCCGAGATAAAATATTCCCTAACCGCATCGGTTATACACAAAATCCTGTCCGCCTCATCAAGAACCCTTTTCTCCATCCTCTCATGTAATCTCTTCACTCTCGGGCTTTTCGGATTATGTCTGAAATCCCCGGTCCACAGGTCCCTGAAGTCACATACCCATGGAAGTCCCGTAATCCTTTTAAATATCTTCGCCCCCATATGGACGCTGTGGGGAGGTGACGAGGAGTAGATAAGACTCACATTCTCCCTTTTGATGATTTTTATAGCCGAAAGTGCCGCATATATCGCCCAGATGATCCTGTCATCAGGGACAAAGATACCGTCCCAGAGATTTCTTGCAGTTTCTTTTGACAGCAGCTTCTCTAAGAGAAAATAAACCTGAAGGAACCTAGGAGAACGAAGCCTCTTTACTACTACGTTTTTCGGAATGTCGCGCGCGAGTGTCTCATCTTGTGCCCAGTAAGTACTGTCGTCGGCGGAGAATACTACCGGCTCCCATCCGAAGCTTGGGAGGTATTTCACAAACTTCAGGCTCCTCTGGACGCCGCCGCCCCCCATCGGGGGGAAATTGTATGTAAAGAAAAGAACCTTTTTCAAAGCTACCTGCGCATTTTATATTATTTTAGGTCATCAGACTCATTTTTGACGCGATAAATTGAGGCATAATCCCTGTAATATATCCTCTCAAACAACGTCTTCTCGTTCAAATAATTTTCAAGCTCTCTGGGACTTCTTGTCTCGTGATAAACATACAGAACATAATCTATGTCGTTTTGTTTTAAAAAGCTGAGAAAATCATCTTCATAAAGTACGTTTTTATTGACCCTTAGGTAAAATCTCTTTTCTTTCTCAAGCCCGACTGAAAAAATTACTTTTCTCGTGTTTATATCCGATCCAATAAAATCCCGCGATAAGGTATCATCATCACTTAGTTCTAGTGACTCACTTTCAGATATATTTATTCGCTCAAACGGAAGAAGAAACATCGGATAATCACCCGATGTATAGAAATATACCATATAGCTATACAACCAGCATGACATTATTTTGGAAC
>CAZDOD010000172.1:3175-5970 GCA_964506935.1 uncultured Thermodesulfobacteriota bacterium
CTGACGGGAGATTGCCATTGATAAACGTCGAAATATATTTAATGCATTCACAACTGAAGCTTTTCTTGTTAAACATCTCATCATATCTTCTTAAGTGCCAGCTTTCCAGTCTCAAGAGCCCTATCATCAAAAAAGCGGTGCAAAATATAATAATCGATTTTCTAATCAGAGGGTAGATTTTAGCCGGGTGAATCTCCTCAAGGAAACGCCCGAAAAAATCACCCATTGCCACGAAAGATAAAGCTATGGAGGTAATAATATGTCTGATTTGCCATCCTTGAATCAGAGTAGGAAACATAGATAGAAAAACCAAAAGCCATGCCGTGAGTAAAACGGCATGCGGCAAGCTCTTTTTTAATGTCCTGCCGACTAAATAAATAAATCCAAAGGAAAAGAGAATGATCTCAACCTTACTCATCTCCATAAATAGTCTATTATAGATAAAACTTTTAAAAGCATTAGATAAATCTTTAAAAGAATCGATTAATAAAAGTACTTTCTGGTATTCCTGATAATCTCCAAGTGCCCCATGTGACATTTTAGATATGTAGAAGTACCAGGGGATCACCAAGATAAGAAATGGGATGTAAAAAAATGCTAAGTTGTAAAATTTTATTTTTAATCTTACATTTTTTAAAAAAACCCATATGATTATTGGTATTGGAATTAGAACCAGAGATGTCTGTTTTATATAAAATCCACAAACGACGGCGACTGCAGAAAATACCAGAAGTAGTCTCGAACCCTTCTCAAATGCGTCAATCATAAGAAGCAAACTCAAAATCTGGAAAAAGAGAAGCGTGCTTTCATATTGAATCCACGCATTGTAATTCATAATAAACTGACTCGAAAAGAAAAGGGTCGCACCTAAAAACGCCCCTGTCCTGTTTGATCTCAATCTCAAACCGAGTAAATAAATTAATATGACATTTAGTGCCCCAAAAAACCGCGGGACAAGCGAGGCCGAAATTACACTTGGAGAAAATATTTTAAAGACAAATGCAATAAAATACAGAAAAAGCGGGGGCTTTTGTATGAACAGTTGCCCATCGGGCATTATTGGTCCAAGGCCCTTGTAGATATTTAACGCTATTGAAAGATATAACGGGGAATCGTTGCTGATCTTTGGAGGTGTTAATGAAAGTATTGTAATTACAAAAATGAAGATAAAAAACGGGATGAGTTTTTCAAAGTCAATATCTTCGATTTTCTTAATAGGACACATCTTCAATATATTTTACATGAGATTAGATAGAAAAGACTCCCTATCGCCTTCAAAAAATTCGCGTAGTAATAAATCGACTATCTCGATAAATCTCTCGGGCCTGTAGTAATTCTCCTTGTAAAAATAGGTGAAGAGGCCAAAGAAGAAAATATGCGAAAAAATCTCTTCTTTGACACCCATCCGAAAGAGGAGCCTTTTGGAAAACTCCCTTACGGCTTGAAAAAATTTCCCGTCGCCGAAAAAGCACTCCCTCGTAAAGTCCACCTCCCCTTTTGCGCCAAGGTCTTTTTGGGGGAAGATCGAAAAGGCGTAATAGGCGACGAAGTGGATCCAGTCAAAAAACGGATGTTCAATAGCCGCGAACTCCCAGTCGTGGACGATAAATCGATCTTTTGAAAAAAATATGTTCTTGAAATTGAGGTCTCCATGGACTATGCCGAGATGGAGTTCTTCTTTCAATTTATCGTAAAGCCCTTTTACTTCGACAGCCCTTCGTCCATATAGATCAGACCTCGAAAGATATTCGATCTTTCTCGGTAGCGTCTCCTCCAGGATGCCGTCGGGTGTCGGAACTCTCGAAAGCTCATAGATGAAATCTGATACTTTTGCGAGATGTTCGTATACGACATTTTTATCCCGCAACGGCATCATAGTAGGATGAGAAACATAGGGATACGACACGACATTTACCGAACCGACGCGGTTTATTCGTATCGGGTCGTTTAACATCGAACTTAACTTTTCGCCCCCATGTTTTTTGAGCCACCTCAAAAGCTCAAACTCCTTTTTGAGATACGACCTGTTTGACTCCACCCGCAATACCCCGACGGGGGATTTTTTGTTGCCGTCAAAGATGAACACCGTATTTGTCTTAAAAGCGCCAGATATCACGAGTGAGATGTTTTCCCCGACATCGTGCCGATCCAATTCGGGAAAATCGAGCAGGGCCATCTTTTTTAGTTCCGAATATTGAAAAGGAGGTGAACCCTTTTTGAAAACCACAGAATAGCAGTTTGTGAAGTATCTCTGAAGGTTGATGCGCGTGAGCCCCAAGATCGTTGCCGTCGTCGCAACGGCTTTATAGATACGATCTTTTATATTCCCCGAATAATCCCCGAGGACCCGATTCAGAACGAAGGCGATTCGCCTCCCGTATCTCAGGTCAACCAGAAGCTTTACCTCCCGGTAGTCCCGAAGCGGCATGTAGAGCTCCTCGCATTCAAGCCCCGCCCCACGGGCCATCCTTCTAAGCTCCTTAAGGGAATACGTATATCGGCGATAGGGGACGCCCTTTTTAAACCGATGGTAGATGTCAGAGACCCTTCTGGGGAGCACCGTGACCATCCTGAGTCCGGTATGTTCGTCCCTCCCGCCGAGGCGCCGTGGCCCATGTACATGCACGACCTGCGCAACACGGGCCGCAGCCCCAACGTGGGCCCGCAGACGACGAACATCGACTGGACCTACGAGGCGCAGGGGCTCGGCGGGTGGTACGCCGGACCCTCGGTGGGCCCCGGTGGTGCGATCTACGTGTGTGGGGACGGCACGCTCCACGCCGTGGAGCCCGACG
>CAZDOD010000173.1:0-5901 GCA_964506935.1 uncultured Thermodesulfobacteriota bacterium
ATATGTCGTGGCGAAGTCGAAACCGACGACATGGTACCTCTCATATTCGAGCCTTAATATCTGGGATAGCTCTTCCGGTGTCAGGCTTTGGATATATGGCTCTACGTTACCTGTCTCAATGGCGTCTCTTAGGTCTTCCGATAGGTAGACCGTGGGGTATTTATCCAAGGCGTTTAGATATGAGAACGAGAAATCCCACCCGCGAAGCTTTGAGGAGATCCTCACCCCCCCTTGGAAGTTTTTGGGACTCTCATCGGGTGTTATCGGGGATGTCAAATTGTAGCTTACGGAACTGATAAGATTCATGCTCTCTTCGTCCAAAAGCCCCGCCCACGGGAACATCCCACCGGCATATTCACCGAATATCCCCGGCCTATAGAACGCCCAGTCGGTGTCCCAGAGCTGATATCTGTGTTCCTCAAAGAAGGGGATAAATACGAACTCCGCGGTTGTGTTCTTGTAATAGTAATCGAGCTTGGCGGCGAATGTCGGTATCTTCCTATCTTCTGTTTCACCCATGATGAATTTCTGGACATCTATCGGATTGATATTGTCGGTTGGGTTTACGCTATCGGTCCTCCCCCACGTTACGATCTGATTTCCTATCCTGAGGTCGAATTTGTCAAAAAAGACATCGAGATATGCCTCGTCAAGCTCTATCTCATGATCATAGTGCGTGTAGCCTCCGGTGTAGAAATCGTATGAGGCGCTTGCCGAGATAAAAAACGAGAGCCTGTCGCTTATCGGGTGCTTAAGTTTGATGAATACCTTCGGATGGAATTCTAAGAGGTCCTCATATTTGTTGTCCCTTTTGAGATCTGCATTAACCTTTGCCTTTATATAGCCTCCGAACTCGGTCTCGGGCCCGAAGAGATCAAATGCGCCCGTCGATGCGAGGAGTATCCTATCGGAGAGAGGGTTTGATGTCGATGGGTCAGGTGGTGGTGATTCAACTGATTCGGCGATCCTCATTTCGGCGTCTTTCACCCTCAAGTCCCCGATATCTTCCAAGGCGCTTGAGACAAGGAAGAAAAACTCTCCCTCAAGATCGGACAGGATCGACATTAATTTCTCTCTTTCTGTAGTATCATTAGAATTGATGATTTGATATTTGATGTTTTCTATTTCACGATTAAGACTTGATAGATCCTTCTCGAGGCCATCTTTTACCCCGTCAATCTCAAGCCTTATCTCATCGTGATAGACAAGCGGATCGAAGGCGCCATTTTCGCCCTTCATGATATCTTCGAGTTGTGATTCTTGGGGATAGAGACCGGAAGGCTCAAATAGAAATAGAAATGTAAATAAAAGGAGGACCGGAAAAATCCTTGGGCCGATCCTCCTGTATTTTGAAACCACCTTTATTCCTTTTCGAGATACCTCTCGGTAAAGTAGTCGTCGGGTATGCTGACGTTGTATTTGATAGTCTCGATGATCAAGACGGTCTTCCTACCCTCCTGGACGTTTTCCATCTCGCTCTCCATGGTCGTCCAGATACCCTGAACCTCCTCGATTTTGCTAACGGTCATTATCTTAAGAAGCTCGTCGTCCTTGTCGTAGAACTCAATCTTTACCGGGATCCATATATCGGGCCTGACCCATGAGATGAATTTTCCGTACTGGGATTCCTCTCCATCTTTGGGGACGCTCTCCACGACGTAGACTTTTTTGCCGTCGAGGAGTTCTTCACGAAGGAGGGTATGGGTATCCTTGTCGACCTTCCTGTTTTCCATATCTTCATATGTGACCTCGGTCCCCATGAAACGGGAGCTCTTTTCGGAGGATGCGATCCTCCTAACCTGCTTCAGGGCCGGAAGATACAGGAACTGGTCATCGTCCCTGTCGGCGTTCTCCCAGACGAGAAATCCCGTACCCTTTATATCGGCGGGTGAGAGAAAGCGGATCATGCTCTTGTTTAGATCACCATATTCTTTCCTTACGGTCCTTATCGTCCTCTCCTTTTCCTGGCCCTTGTCGTTGATTAAGATCATCTTCATTTCGGAAGCCGAGGAATCCCCATTATATCTGTCCTGGACGTTTTCGGAGATCTCCTTTCCCGAGATGGCGAGGGCCAGTGCCGGAAGGGAGATGAGGAAGAGGATAAGGGTCAGGGTTGCGGTTTTTTTTATAAACAGACTATGAGCCAAATTGTTAGTCTCGGTTTTCATCAATTTCCTCCTTTTAGAAAAATATTTTATCACAGGTAAGGTAAAAGTCAAAAGCAAAGGTATCTAAAACTGGAATTAGTCTATCAATCTATCAAACGATTGATTGGTTGTCAACTATTTTCTGATTTTCTTTTCTATATTATGTGTCTTTGAGAGATCAATCGAACTTTTGAAATCTCAGATGAAGAGTGGGAATATGATGGATGCCTCAATCTATCAAGCGCTTTAAGCTTTATATCGAGTTGTGGGGGACAAAGCTTTTTACCTATAAGTAGAACTCTTTTCTCCTGTCGTTAAAGATGTTGTTTAGGGGCGTGATATCTTTATTTATGGCGAGCGACGGGTCTATCTCTACTGTACGAAAGCCCTCTTCACCTCTTTTCATCTTGAAGAGATACTCACCGGAGGGCGAGACGACCTGTGAGCTTCCGGTAAAACTGTTTTTTATGCCGCGGTTTTTCTCTTTGCCAATTCTATTTGCCGTTGCGATAAAGACCCTGTTTTCTATTGCACGGGCATACATCGTCCTCTGGCAGTAGGGGAGGACGAGATTTGCGGGGTGTAGGATTATCTGGGCGCCCTTTACTGCGAGTGTCCTCGCCGATTCGGGAAATATCCAGTCGAAGCATATCATCATCCCGAATTTTACGCCCCTGTAGTCGAAAACCGAAAAGCCCTTGTCGCCGGGCATAAAGAGATTCTTTTCGTTTGAGAAGAGATGTACCTTCCTGTAGTTTGCTATGATTTCTCCATCTCCGATAAAGAATGATGAATTGTAAAATTTTTTCCCCTCCCTTTCCACATATCCACCCGATATGGCGATGGATCTTTTTTTCGATATTTCAAGAAATGGTTTTAAATGAGAGCTATTGTTTATCTCAATAGATACCTCTTCGACTTCATTTTTATCAAAAAATGTATATCCCGAAAGAAATAACTCGGGAAACAGTATAATATCCGCCGATATCTCATATAGAAGCTCTTTCGCCCTTTGGACGTTTTTTGCGACATCCATAAAGACGGGCCTGGTCTGCACGACGGCTATCTTGACTTTTTTTTCGGTCATCATCTATCACCTCACCGAGATAGTATCACCGACAGATGGTTTTAACAAGGAATTCAGGTAAATCTTGGATTAACAAAAAGCTGGAGTTATCTTGATGAGATAAAAGCGATATTCGATCACTAAATTTTTTCTGTTGATTTTAAGATATCGAGGCGACATTGTCATAAAAAAAGATTTTTAAAGATATGTCAAAGCTGAGAGAGATAAAGGACGCCCTCAACAGGATCATCACCGTCTAGGAGGACGAGATAATATCCGCTATGCGCCTCCTGTGGGAGCGGATGAAGCTCGTGGTCGAGTCGTCGGTGGCGGTGTCTCTTGCCGCGCTACTCAAGGGGAAAGTGGATGCGAAAGGAAAAAGGATCGACATTATAATCAGCGGCGGGAACATCGATCTTGCGGATTACTTCGATATACTCCGCCGGAAAATTTCGAAATGACGGCCCATAGCCTATAGGTCAGCCGCCATACTCATCAAGCCCGTCCTGGATGACGCCCCTTACATCGGCCATAAGATCGGTGATCGTCTCCTTGGTGTATCCCTCTATTTTTATGGGCTTATGGATTATCATCTTCGCGCGTCCCGGAAGGAGCCTTTTCGTCTTCGGGGGGAGTACATTCCTTGTGCCGATGATCGTCACGGGAAGTATCGGGATACCGAGGTCGAGAGCCATAAAAAAGGCCCCCTTCTTGAACTCGCCAAGTTCCCCCGTGAGACTCCTCGTCCCCTCGGCGAAAAATATCACCGAGGTGCCGTCGACGATTATCTCCTTTGCCCTGTTCAGGCTATCTAGGGCGGCCTTGCTGTTTGAGCGGTCGATGTAGATGTGCTCGACCTTTTCGCAGGCGATTCCGAATACCGGGATCTTCCTCAGCTCCATTTTCATCACCCATTTGAAATCGATCCCCAAAAAACCGTAGAGCACAAAAACATCGTAGTGGCTCTGGTGATTTGAGACAATCACGTATGATTGCCTTTTATCGATATTTTCCCTTCCGATTACCTTGACCGGCATGGGGGTGAGATAGCTGTTCAGCTTCGCCCACGTAACTCCGCAGACCTGACTTGCAAACCTCGGACTTGAAACTAAAACGAGGATGACAGCGAGTATCCCGAAGATGAGTGTAGATAGTAAAAGAAACGGGATATAGATAAGCCACTTGTATGGCTGGTAGAGGATATAGAGAAGTTTTTTCATTTATATACCTCTAAAGTATCTGTGTTGTTGATGTGTTTGATGTGTATGGTGTTTTTTGGACAAAAATATCTGAAGGAGTAATGTAATACAAAAAACCTCCTCAAGTCAAGATATTTCTGTAAGGTGATTCTTCCAATCTTGACAAATGGGAGATCGTGATTATCTTAAACTTGAAAGCAATAAAAAGAAGGAGGTAATAAAACATGAGGTTGCTTCCAATAAGAAAAGTTGACATGAGACCTTTTATGCTCTCAAGGAGTTCTTCAGACTGGATGGATAGGTTCTTCGATGACGTTTTTAAAGGGTCTTCCAACGGACATTTCCACCCCAGTGTGGAGGTGAGCGAGACCAAAAAGGACGTAATCGTCAAGGCCGAGATACCCGGAATCGATGCCAAAGACATCGACCTTTCGATAGACCGCGGTGTCCTTACCATCTCGGGCGAGAAGAAAGAGGAGAAAGAGGAAGAGGACGAGAACTGCTACTTGAAGGAGACCTCTTATGGTTCTTTCCGCAGATCCTTTAAACTCCCCGTCGATGTGGATGAGGATAAGATCAATGCTGATTTTAAGGACGGAATGCTCAAGGTAAGACTGCCGAAGGCGGAAGTAAAGGACAAAAAGGTTATCAAGGTAGAGGCCAACTAAAATATCGGGCCCCCCTAATATTACCGGGGGGCCGGAACTCATTCAATAGTCGCTCCAAAATATTTAGCCCCGAATGGATATATTCGGGGCTTTTTTTGTTTGAAATTAAAAGGGATCGGATCTAGTAGGATATATAAAAAGTCACATTCGCCCTCGTATTGAGCCCCCCCTGGACATAGACGTAGTATGAGCCGGGGCCGAGAGATAGGCTACTTAGAGATCCGTTATACTCCTGCGAACCCCCGTTCTTATACTGGACGTAGGAGTAGTAGGTATTGTTAAAGCTGTCGACGATCATAAAACCAATACTTTCTATTGGGTAATCGACGCTGCAGGCACGCCATAGGGAAGACATCGATGCGGAAAAGTTTGTTGCCCTCATGCCTGAGGGGACGGTAAAAGAGCCGTTTAAGGTCGTGCATGTGTTGTCGAGATAGGCGTCGATCGTCGTTATGCCGCTGGATACCGGAGGGGTTACCGGGGTGGTTACCGGTGCTTCGCTTATGCGTGTCCCGTTCCAAGCGCTTCCGCTTCCGCTCTGTGTGCCGTACCACCAACTTCCGGTGAAGCTGTTGCCGTCGGCCGACAGCTTGAAGGTAACGTCTCCGGCATCGTTATTGGGCTGATATGTCGGCGCCTCCGACCACCATCCCTTCATCGTCGACCCGTCCTTTGAGATCATGCCGGTTATCTTTCCGCTATCGTGGGGGTAACTGCCTGTGACATTGTATCCCGATACGCTGAGCTCCAGGACACCAAAATCCGTATCCCACTTTCCCTCGAAAGAGGGGGGTAGGGCGTATGCGCTGATCGAAAAAGCG
>CAZDOD010000174.1:0-5890 GCA_964506935.1 uncultured Thermodesulfobacteriota bacterium
CCGGCTCCGGCCAGCCTTCGGGCCGCCTCCTCGGTGCCCTTTATGTCGTAGAGGCCGGAGGAATCATCCCCCTCCGATAAATACTCTGTGATTACTTCTGCCCCGGCGTTTCCGTCTCTCACACCCCCCATAAATCCCTTCTCAAACCTCAAGATCGGGACGAATCCGCCCCCGCCGATGAAACCGACCTTGTCTTTTTCCGTTGCTGTCCCGGCGATATATCCCGCCATGTAACCCGCCTCGTTTTCCTCAAACAGGACAGATGCGAGGTTTGTCAGCGGTGCCCCTTCCGCCCCTATCAGGATGAATTTTACATTAGGATTTGATCTCGCCGCCTCGCTCATTGCGCCCGACATTCCGCCCTCGTCCGAGGCGATTATTACATCGACGTCCATCTCGAGCAGATTGTAGATCAACTTATCGGTATAGAGATCGAGGCGGGGTGTCCGCACAAAATCTATCCCCTCTTCTGCCTTCAGCTCTAACAGGGCCTTTTCGACCGCGTCGTTAAAACCACCGTCCCCCAATCCCTGGCTCTCCATGATCCAGCCCACAACGAGCGGGCGATCGAGATCCTGGGAAAATGCACAGGGCAAAAAGAGGAAAAGAGATATGATCAAAGCGATAGAAAATCTAAAACGATTCATAATACCTCCAAATTTTTTTCTATATCCAAAAATCAGATATATTTGTTAGCCAAATCAGTTAAATATACCCGTTCATCATCTCCCGTATCTTGTCTTCCGATCCCTCGACATCCAAGATGCCGAGTCTTTCTCTTATTGTCTCTATTCTGTTTTTAATTGATAAGTCCGAGAGGTCTTCCTGACTTCGCAAGAGTCCCGCCCTCCTCCCAATCTTATAAAGGAGTCTTTCGGATTCGTCAAGGGAAAGGTAGCGGTCGATGACATCCAAAATATATTCCTTGTCCTCGGGGAGCTTTCCATCCACCTCCTCAAGGAGGTTTAGGATGTGGTCGCTTACGATCACGCTCCCGATGCCGGATAGCCCCTCAACAAAGAGGCGTATCTCGCTGACCACCTCGTCGTCCGATAAAAGTTCAAACCTCCCATCGATTACATCCTTATAGAGCGGCATGGCGGGGTGGACATGTAGCGTCCTGATCCTGATGAAATGGGGATTTATTTCGTTTATGACCCTTGCGGTCTCTTCGGCGTGCTCCTTTGTCCATTTTCTCCCCCCGAGACCCGGCATGACATACTCAGACAGTTTGAGCCCGGCCTCGATGACATTTTTCCCGCCGGTTATGTGCTGGGCCGAGGTCACGCCCTTTTTCGTAAATTCCAAGACCTTGTCCGAGCCGCTCTCGAGCCCTATATGGACCCTCGTCAATCCCGCTCCCCTTAGCATTTTCAGGTCTTCGACCGTCATCCTTGCCACGGTGGCGGACCGGGCGTAGGTCGTAATCCTCTCTATGTCTTTGAATTTCCCCTTGAGGTATGTGAGAATCTCAAAGACCTCCTCCGGTTTCATGACTAGGCTGTTGGCATCCTGGAGGAAGACGTTTTTACCGCCCGAATAGAGCCATAGTGCCAGATATTTGGACTGGGCACCTCCGCCGAGGGCGCCGGAAAATATCGACCTAGCCACGGCATCCGTCACTTCCCCACCCTCTCCCATCTTCCAAGATAGGGCCTTGATATCTTGTGCGATATCGTAAACTGCGTCTATATCGGCCTTGATCTCGTCGACATCCCTTCTGGAAAATTTCGCCTGTTTGTAAACGGGGCAGAAGGTACACTTGTTCCAGGGGCAGTTCCTCGTAAGACGCAGTAGCAGGCTCCTCGCCTCGCTGGGGGGGCGTATCGGGCCCTGTTCAAAGAAGATATTTTGCTTATTTAGATCCAATGGCCTTTTTCAAGATTATTTTTTAAAGAGTATTTTTTAAACCGCCGAGACGATTTTTTTACTATAATCTAATTATTATATCAGAGTAAAACTGATACTGTCAATCCTGCTTTGTGGCTTTGGTGTCTGTTTTGGGAGGAGGGCTTTGTTTCTCATCCTCTACTTCAGATCGAGTTATCAAGATAGGGCCTTGGGCATGATAGTTTGATATAGTTTTCTAATATTTTATAGAAAATAGTTCTTGACTATATCGAAATTCTTCAATATAATTATAGTTTATGGGTGATCGTGTGATCTTTTATAAAAATCGGTAAACTCAATAAAAACTCAGTAATATATTTCGATGTCTTATATAATCGACCAAACAGACCAGATAATTTTTCCACCATAGCTTCAAATAACATCAAAATCTTAAGTCAAAGCTTTTAAACACTCACATGAAATTTTTTATATTCTTTTTTTGGTTTATAAAAATTTCAGACCTTAAGGGCTTTTTTATCCCAAAAACAAAAAACAGAGCCGCCAGATAATGAGATAATAAGATGGGGGGTAGTTTTATGGATATGATTGAGGTTACAAATCTTACAAAATACTATGGGCCGACCGCAGCCCTCAAAAACGTCAGCTTTACCGTTAAGAAGGGCGAGATCTTGGGATTTTTGGGGCCCAACGGGGCCGGAAAGACCACGGCGATGTCAATCTTAACCTGTCTTTTCCCTCCCACCTCCGGCACGGCGAAGGTCTCGGGTTACGACATCCTCGAAGAGCCGATAAGTGTGAAGGGACAGATAGGCTACCTCCCCGAGAACGTCTGTCTCTATAGCGACATGGTTGTAAGGGACTATCTCAAATTCGCCGCTGAGCTGAAGGGAATACATAAGAAGGATATCCCCAAAAATGTCGATAAGGTCATCGGGGACACAGAGATATCGGGCGTCGCCCACCGCATCATAAAAAAGCTGTCCCGTGGGTACCTCCAGAGGGTGGGGATCGCCCAGGCGCTTCTCAACGACCCTCCGATCCTGATTTTGGATGAACCCACAATAGGCCTCGATCCGATGCAGATCATCTCGATCAGAAAACTGGTCAAGAACCTCTCGGGGGAGCGGACTGTCATACTCTGCAGCCACATCCTCCCCGAGGTGAGCCAGATCACCGAGAGGGTCATAATCATCAACGAAGGAGAGATTATCGCCGCAGACACACCCGAAAACCTGACGAAGAGGCTCAAGAAATCAGGGAAGGTTTCAATCACCATCGGCGGCCCTGAATCGGAGATAAAAAAGACGATCTCGTCCGTATCAGGAGTCAAGAGTGTAAAAGAGGGTTCAAAGACTCCTTTCGGCACGACGTTTTTCGTAGAGCAAAAGCCCGGTGGTGACATAAGGGCCGATCTCTCAAGGGCGGTAGTCGAGAAGGGATACAATCTTGTCGAACTCCGTCAAGAAGAAATCAGCCTCGAAGAGATCTTTATAAAACTCGTCACAGATGAAAAGGAGGTATAGTCCATGCGATCTGTCAGAAATATATGGGCACTCTACAAAAAGGAGATAAGGGCCTATTTCACCTCGCCCATCGCATACGCCATCCTTACAATATTCCTCCTTATCGCCGGATACTTCTATTATGTTATGGTACTGTCATATCAAGAAATCATGCGTATGCCCGAATATATGCCGTACCTTGATCTCAACATAAGTGAAGTCATCCTGAGGCCGTTTTTCGGCAACCTGAGTGTCATTATGTTGTTCTTCATCCCGATCCTCACGATGAGGCTCATCGCCGAGGAGAAACAGACCGGCACGTTGAAACTCCTCCTCTCTTATCCCGTAAGGGATATAGAAATCTTGGCGGCGAAGTTCCTGTCGGCCGTGTCCGTGCTCGTTATTATGTTTCTCTTGACCTTCCCGCTCCCCGCGTTCCTCTTCGCCCTGAGTGACCCCGAGGTCGGCCCATTTATCGCCAACTATCTTGGGATACTCCTTTTGGGGACTGCATTTATTTCCCTCGGGCTTTTCGCATCTTCGATAACGGAGAGGCAGATCGTTGCCGCCGTGATGTCCTTCGGCTTCCTAATCATCTTTTGGGTCATCAACTGGGTGAAAAATGCCGCGGGCTTTAAATTTGGTACAATTCTCGATGAGATATCAATCCTATCCCACATGGATAATTTCACGAAGGGGGTAATCATCACCCATGACATCGTATACTACTTCCTGTTTACGACCTTCTTCCTTTTCCTGGCGCTCATTGCCCTCGGATCCCGCACCTGGAGGAGTAAGTGATGAATAAGAAACTTATAAAGATTAAGGATTACCTAAAAGAACTTAAACCCAAGCCTCTTTCGAGGAGCTGGAAATACGGCATAAATGCCGTCCTCTCGGTCGTCCTGGTTTTGGGGATCATCCTGTTTTTGGATGTCCTCTCCTATAAACACAACAAGGAGTATGACCTGACCTCCGACAAGAGGTTTTCTCTATCTCCCCAGACCAAAAAAATCCTCGAATCCACTGAGGGGGAGATCAAGGCCGTTGCGTTCTTCTCAACCGAAGACCCCCTCAAGGAACACGTATCCGATCTTCTCGATCGGTATAAATACGAATCGGACGGGACGTTTCAATACCGTTTTGTCGACCCGGCGCTCAGGCCCAGTGATGCGAAGGAATATAATGTCGAGGTGTATAATACAGTCGTCTTAGTATACGGCGACCGCACAGAAAGGGTGACCCTCACAGAGGATGAGATTTTCAAATCCGGCGAACAGAGACTCACCAACGCCATCTTGAAGGTGATAGCCTCAGAACAAAAACATTTATATTTTCTTACGCAGCACGGTGAACACGATATCGATGACGATTACAATACGGTGAAATCGAGCCTCGAGAGTCAGAACTATAAAGTTTTTAAGCTGAATCTCTTAAACACCCCAGGAGTTCCCAAAGATGCGGCGGTGCTGATCATGGCGGGACCGCTGACCAATCTCTTTGACGTTGAGATCAAGAGCATTAAAGATTATCTTGATAGCGGCGGAAGCGTGCTCATCATGCTCGATCCCGACGCAAAATCGCCGAGGTTCGAGTCGTTTCTCGAAGAGATCGGTATCGCGATGGGAAAAGATATAATCATCGACACGCGCTCCCGACTCTATGGGGGTGACTATACTATACCGATGGTGAGTATATATTATCCCCATGCGATCACCGAGGATTTCAAGCTCCCCTCATTCTTCCCGTATGCGAGATCGGTGGAGATTGACAAGGATGCTTCAGACTCCGCCGGATGGGACTTGAAATATCTGGCTAAGACGAGCGAATACAGCTGGGCGGAGACCGATCTCGGTGGCGGGGCCGTGAAATTCGATGAGGGGAGGGATAAGCCGGGGCCGGTTCCGGTAGTGGCCGTGGGGGTAAAGAATATTTCCGGAGGGGATGTCGAAGAGACCGATCAAGAAGGGGTTGTGGGGATGGAGGCCAAGATTGTTGTCTTCGGCAACTCGGAATTTGCAAACAACACATTCTTCTACGTCGAGGGGAACAGAGAGCTTTTTTTGAACTCGGTAAACTGGCTCGCCGAGGAGGTGGAACTAATCGCTATCGGTCCAAAGGATAAGAGGATGGATGTCCTGACCATGAGCCGGGGTCAGGCGTTTTGGTTCTTTATGATCTCCATTATAATTATGCCACTTTTGGCGGCATGCTCAGGCGTGATAATAACCTTAAGGAGGAGATGGAAGGATTGAGGACTAAGGGGCTCTTAATATTAAGTATCGTATTTCTCTCGGTGGCGCTTTTCTATTTCTCCTTTGAGAAGGGGATAATACCGAAGCTGGAGGAGAAAAAGGAGAGTAAATCAAAGATCTTCAAGATAGACAAGGATGACCTCGACTCGATAGAGATCGTAAGGGGTGATGAAAAGATCACACTCAAAAAGGATAAAGAGACTCAACGCTGGCTCATGAAATCCCCCGTCGAGACCGAGACCGATATCGGAGAGGTCGAATCGTTTCTATCCTATGCGAAAG
>CAZDOD010000175.1:0-5881 GCA_964506935.1 uncultured Thermodesulfobacteriota bacterium
TATGATACTCTCTTTGAGCCTCGCGGGACAGGAGACATTTATGCAGCGGTAGGCGACCTCACCCGGAAGCTTCACGACGTCGCTATTACACACGGGGCAATTTTTCGGGATGTGAAATTTCACTTGGGTGCCGTCACGCCTGTCTTCGATCACCTTTACGACGTATGGGATCACCTCGCCCGCGCGCTCGACCAAGACCCAGTCGCCTATCTTGATATCCTTACGGTCGATCTCGTCCTGATTGTGAAGTGATGCCCGGCTCACGGTGACACCGCCGAGTCTTACAGGCTCCAAGATCGCCGTGGGGGTAATTGTTCCGGTCCTCCCGACATTTACGACGATATCCTTTATCCTTGTCACTTCCTGCCTGCTCACAAACTTATATGCAACAGCCCATCGGGGTGCCCTCGAGGTCTGATCGAGGCGCTCCTGTAGCGAAAGGTCGTTTACCTTGATCACGACGCCGTCTATCTCGTAGGGGAGGTCATCTCTATTCTCTTCCATCTTTTTGTGATATTCGATGGCCGGCTTCGGCCCCGATACCACTTCGGTATGTTCGTTTGTCTTTAGGCCCCAAGAGTTCAGGGCATTGAGTATATCCATCTGTGTCTTAAAGCTTACCCCAATGACACTCCCGATACCATAGCAGTATATGTCGAGGGGGCGCTTTGCAGTGATCGTGCTGTCGAGCTGTCTCATTGAGCCCGCGGCGGCGTTCCTCGGATTTGCAAACGGCGGCTCGCCCTCCTCATCCCTCGTCCTGTTTAACTTCCCGAACTCCTCTTTCCCTAGGTAGACCTCGCCCCTGACCTCAAGACGACCTGGGATCGGGAGGTTTTCATTTTCGATAAGACGAAGCGGGATCGACCTTATCGTCCTAAGATTGTTGGTTATGTTTTCGCCCGACACCCCATCGCCTCGTGTAGAGCCGAGTGTGAATAATCCGTCCTCGTATACGAGCTCAACCGCGAGTCCGTCCATCTTGGGCTCGGCGACGTATTCTATCTCGTCTGTGGTCTTTAAAAACCTCTTTGTCCGCTCGTCGAATTCATAAAATTCTTTTTCGGAATTGGCGTTTAAAAGGCTCAACATCGGGATGGTGTGGGTAACTGTCTCAAACTTCGAAAGCGGCGTCGCTCCGACTCTCTGGGTGGGCGAATCGGATGTGACGAGTTCGGGAAATTTCCCCTCGAGGAAGATAAGCTCCCTTATCAGGTCGTCATATTCCGAATCGGATATCACGGGATCATCCATACTGTAGTAGCGGACATTATGGTAGTTTATCTCGTCCCTGAGTTTTTCTATCCGCCCTCTCGCATCGACGATATCCATATGCGCATTATATATGAAATCATTAAAAATATGCAAGCCCATTTAAAAATGCCGTCTTGACTTGTCGATCGGTGTTGTGTTACCTTATCATGGAGGTGTTATAAAAAAAAGGGAGAGAGCGTGAAGGGCGAAAGCTATCCCCTGATTACATTGACCACGGATTTCGGATATAAAGATCCTTTCGCCGGTGTAATGAAGGGGGTGATCTTGGGGATCAATCCCAAGGCCGAGGTCATCGACCTCTCGCACGGCATCTCACCCCAGAACGTGAGAGAAGGGGCCTTCGTCCTGCTTTCGAGCTACAGATATTTTCGGCCAAAAACGATACATGTCGTCGTTGTCGACCCAAGTGTCGGCTCGAAACGTAGGGCGATCGCGGTCGAGACCAAAGACTATATCTTTCTCGGCCCCGATAACGGCGTCCTGTCATGGGCCGTGGATGAAAATAGGATGGTATCTGCCGTCGAGATAACAAGTAGCGATTTCATCACCGATAAGATATCCCACACATTTCAGGGGAGGGACATATTCGCGCCCGCAGCCGCGCATCTCTCGCTCGGCGTCTCCATTAGAGATATGGGGCCTAAGATAGAGGAAATTATCTCGATACCGTTTCCGAGACCGGAGATCTCTGATGGCGAGATACGGGGTGAAGTTTTATATATAGATCAATTCGGTAACCTGATAACGAATATACCTCAAAAATTTGAAGAGAAGATCAAAGAGGTGAGAGCGGGCAAAATAAAAATAAGTGGCATCTCGGCTAGCTACTCGGATGTCGATGTCGGCGAAATTGTGTCAGTCTTTGGGAGCTCGGGATATCTCGAGATAGCAAAAAATCAGGGGAGTGCAAAATCTGCGATTGATATTGATGTGGGTGTCGAGGTGAGGGGGATATTTTGAATTTTTCCGAACTCCACTCGTGGGACCTCGATTACAAGGGAGCAGTCGCCATTCAGGAGGAGCTCAGAAAGAAATTGGATTTAAGACCCAGCACAAAAAAGGAATTTAATATCGTGGCGGGGGCCGATGTCTCCTATATGAGGCGGGGGGACTTTTTCTTCTCCGGTGTTGTGGTAATGGATATAAGGTCTTTTGATATATTGGAGACGGCCGAAAGTCACCTTACGGTCAACTTCCCCTATATACCCGGTCTACTGTCGTTCAGGGAGGGCCCTGTACTTTTGAGGGCGTTTCGGAAGCTCAAAATCGTCCCCGATGCCGTAATATTCGACGGCCAGGGCACAGCCCACCAGAGGGGATTCGGCATCGCCTCGCACCTGGGCCTCGTTCTCAATATACCGTCTGTAGGGTGTGCAAAATCGAGGCTAGTCGGGGAGTTCGGGGAGGTCGGGGTAAAAAAAGGGAGTATTACTCCCCTAGTCTACAACGGCGACAAGGTCGGGTATGTCGTCAGGACGAAGGACAACGTCAAACCGGTCTTCATATCGCCGGGAAATATGTTGAGCCATGAAGACTGTGTCGGACTCGTCCTATCGGCAACCGGAAGATATCGACTCCCTGAGCCGATCAGGGCGGCCCACACGCTGGTGAATAGGTCTAGAAGGGAATCTCTAAAAGAAAATGAGGCCAGGAGTTAGAAACATGGGGCGAACGAGATATCTTATTGTAATCCTTTTATATCTCGTAGTTATCCTACTATTTCAGTTCTCATGCGTAAAAAGGATTTCCCGATTCACTCCGGGCGACGAATTTTTATACTTTCTCTACCTATATGCGGGTGGTGAATATTCAAAGCTCGTTGGAGAGACAGAAATCCTCGATCTGGAATCATTAAAGACCAACCAGGCCAAAAAGATCGCATATATGACGGCTGTAGCGGCATTAAAGATAGAAGATTACGAGAGCGCCGAAAAGTATCTCGAATACTGCCTCAAAAATTACAAAGTGCTCGAAGACTACGTCTTATACAACCTTTCCGTTGTCTATTCCAAGAAGGGTAACTACAAGGCCGCCCTCGAGATGGGTGAAAAGCTCCTCGAAGAATATCCGGACAGCGTCTGGTACAACTACATGACGGTTACAATCGGTGGTTACCACGCCGGGTTAGGAGACTACGACACTGCACTTTCCATCTACGAAGAATTTTTGAAGGAAAATAAGGAATCCGAGAAATACCCGAAAGTCCTGTTCCTCAAGGGGGAGACCCTCGAGATGATGGGGAGGAACGAGGATGCAAAATCTATATATAAAAAGGTGTGGATCAATTATCCCTCAGACGATATCTCAGCCGAAGCCTTTTCCGGCATCGTCCGTCTCGGCGGCGTTGACGGGCTTTCGGTATCGGAACTCAAAAAGAGGGTCGACACGTTATATAATTTAAACCGATATTCGATGGTCATCTCTGCGATCGGCGAGATGCCCGCATTGCTGAAGACGAGGTACGAGAGTCTCACAGACTACAAAGATCTAGAGTTTATCAAGGCGAAGTCCTATTACAGGACGAGGAAATACACTAAATCGATGGAGATATTCGACAGGCTCTCAAAGAATCCCGGGAACCTCTCGAAAAAGGACCTCCTCTACTGGAGGGCAAATGTATATGATAGGCTGGACAAAGATGAGCTAGCGATATCTACCTATCTCGAAATCTTTGGCAATTACCCGAAGTCCTCACTCGCAGACGACGCCCTCTATCTTGCGGCGAGGACTTGTGAAGAGGTAAAAGACTACGATAGGGCAATATACTATTATAAGAAATATCTCGATACGTTTTCTCACGGCAAAATGGTGGAAGAGATACTCTGGTATACGGGATGGCTCTATTACAAAATGGGGGATTATGAGTCGGCGGAAGGATATTTTACGAGGCTCGCCGAGAACTACAAAGGTAAAGATAAATATCCACAGTATCTCTACTGGAAGGCGCGGTCTCTTGAGAAGCGGGATATGATCGAGGATGCCTCATCGATATATAAGACAATCTTGGAAGAATATCCTGCGACATATTACGGATATCAGGTGGGCGAGCGACTCAGGGGACTCGGATTCGATGTCGAACTGACAACGAAGGGTTACAAATTCGACCCGAATTTCTGGACGCGCGGCCACTTTCGCTATACCGAGTTCACCTCCGATGAGAGGATAGTATCGCATTTAGAGAGGTCAATGGAGCTTGTCGCAATGGATATGGACGATGATGCAAACCGTGAACTCGAGCTTGTGGTGAGCCGATGCGTCGGCGACCCCGATCTCCTCATCGAGGTGGCGAGGCTGCTCCGGTACTCGGGCGATTACTACACCCCAATTGTAATAGCAAACAGGAACTTCAAGCCCTATCTCGATCAATATGTGCCGGGGGAGAACGATCTATACTGGCAGATGAAATATCCCGAGGGATATAAGAAGGAGGTGGAAAGATTGTCTTCGGAGTACGGCATAGAGCCCACCCTTATCTATTCGATCATTAGGGCCGAGAGCCTCTATCAGCCCGGTGTCTATTCATGGGCGGGGGCGATAGGTCTCATGCAGATAATCCCTGACACCGGAAGGGGGATAGCGAAGGATATGGGGATTTCAGATTTCGAGGTCGATGACCTTTTGGACTACAAGACGAACCTCACGTTCGGGGTATACTACCTCTCCGGGCTTTTGAAGAAATACGACGGAGAGATTGTCTATGCCCTTTGCGGCTATAATGCCGGACCGGGTAATGCGAGAAAATGGATCGACGCAAGAGACCCCGATACCGATATGGACGAATTCATAGAAAATATCCCATATCCGGAGACTAGGCAATACATCAAGAGGATTTTGGAATACTACAGCATATATAGGGCGCTCTATGAAGGCGAAAATATTATACAATAGGGAGGTCTCCCCCACATATTTCAAGATGGCGATAGCCGGCGATGAAAAGCTAAAAGGTGGCGAGCCGGGGCAATTCGTCATGGTAAGGGGGGACTGGGGGACCAATCCGCTTTTGAGGAGGCCGTTTAGCATATATCGCTACCGACCGAATAACGAGGGGGTTGAGATACTCTATAAGGTCGTTGGAATGGGGACAAGGCTCCTTTCCGAGATGAATTCTGGGGATGAGCTTGATATAATCGGGCCGCTGGGAAATGGTTTTCCTCATCCACAACAAAATAAAAAGCCGATAATTCTGGTTGCAGGCGGGATAGGTGTCGCGCCGCTAATGGCGGTGGCGGAGGCCATCGGCGGGAAGGCGTCGCTAATTATCGGTGGAAAGTCTAAGGACGACGTGGAATTTGTCGGTGATGACGCAAAGGATATCGGTCTTGATGTAACCTACTCGACAGAGGACGGGAGCATGGGGCACCGCGGAACTGCGGTAGATGTATTTGCCGAAAGGATCTCCGAGGGAGACATCGTTTATTCGTGTGGGCCCGAGGGGATGTTGAGGGAGATATCGAAGTTATCGGATAAAAAAGGTTTTTCGGGATATATAGCGACTGAGGAAAAGATGGCGTGCGGGATCGGGGCTTGTCTCGGCTGTGCGGTAAAGAGTAGGGGAGGGGGGTATATGTTGACATGCAAAGACGGGCCGGTGTTTGACCTCAAAGAT
>CAZDOD010000176.1:0-5862 GCA_964506935.1 uncultured Thermodesulfobacteriota bacterium
CGCGGGGGTATACGTCCCCGGTATATCCAAAGTACTCAAAGTGACAGACCCGAAACTTATCGGATGGGTGGTGGTTGTGTGTATGAGCATGGTTCCGTTGATAGTTGGGCAGATTATTAATTCTGTGAGGAAAAAATAATATTTCAGACAATAATGAAGGAGTAATGGCTTATGGAAAAGAAGAGTTTTGTTAAAAGATTTATTGTTCCACTGGCCATAGTCGTCGGGATAATGGTGATATCGAGCGTGATTTATCACATGGCCGGCGGTTACATGGATTCCGGATCTACAAGAGACACTCTAATCGGGATATTCGGCCCGTTGATGTTTTTGTCGATCTGGTTCTTCGCCCTGGTCGGGCCGCCCATAGGATATTTTATGGGGGCGACCTTTTTTGAGAGGTTTATCATCGCATTCGCAAATCCCGTCATATGGGTGGCGAGGATGGAATCGATGGTGGCGTGCCAGTTCAGCCCCGTCGAGATGGTCTATTTCTTTTTCCTCCCGTGGTTCTTCGGGATCATGTGTGTGACCCTGTTTCTGTTTTCGGTGTCGGAATTGATATGCAGGTCTATCGGGAAGATGAGGGGACTCAAGGGGGTGAGGGTATTCAGCCCTGTCGTCCTCCTGTTTTTTTTCGGGGGGCTTTTAGGGACTTACGTGGGCCTCATCAGGGGACAGGAGTGGGTCTACATGATCGTCCACCACTACGCCGCCCACTTTCTCAACTAGCCGATCTAAAAATTTCGTCATGATGCCGAAATCAGACGGGATCGACAAAGCGAGGGATTTGACAGAAGATAAATATTGGAGGGAGAGATGACAGAAGATAAAAAAAATAAAGGAATTTTTGATACATCTATATCAAGGAGGGAGGCACTCAAGTTAATGGGGAGCGCCGCCCTGGTCTCCGGGGTCTCGGGTCTTGGCCTTCCGACCGAGCTATTTGCACAGACGAGAAAGAAACCCAACATCATCTTCATTCTGACGGACGACCACAGGTGGGATTGCCTCGGCGCCATGGGACACCCGTTCCTCGAGACTCCGAATATGGACAGGCTCGCAAACGAGGGGGTGCTGTTTGAGAACGCCTTCGTTACGACGTCGCTTTGCAGCCCGAGCCGCGCGAGCTTCCTGACGGGGCAGTACGCATCTGAACACGGCGTCCAGAACAACTTCAGCAGGTGGGACGTCCAAAAAAACATCACCTTTATGGAATATCTCAAGGGAGCAGGATACGACACCGCCTTTATAGGAAAATGGCATATGCCGGGGACGGGGGAGGGGCTTCCGGAACTTCCGGGGGTTGACCTTTTCGTCTCATTTACGAAAAAGGACGGACAGGGCGATTACTACAACTGCCCCATCTACGTAAATTATGAGCTTACCCCGAATAGAAATCCCTACATCACGACCGAGCTCACCGACTACGCAATCGACTTCGTAAAAGAAAAGCGCCAAAATCCGTTTTGCCTGTATCTATCTCACAAGGCCGTCCATCACGACTGGAGGCCGCCGGAGCACCTAGCGGGGAAATACAAGGATGTCGACCTCTCTTTTCTCGCCCCCGAATCCGATAAATACAATACCTGGACAAAAAACAATTTCTTAGAGGGGACGATGGGGAACATGCACGCCGTCTACCGGCGATATGCCGAGTGCCTCGAATCGGTCGACGAGGAAATGGGGCGCCTGTTTTCGGCCCTCGAAGAGGCGGGCGAGATGGATAACACGATTATCGTTTATGCAGGGGACAATGGATACATCTGGGGTGAGCACAGGCTCTATGCCAAGCACTACCCGTATGAGGAGTCGATAAGGATACCCTACATCGTGAGGTATCCGGGACTGATTTCCGATCCCGGGAGGAGGGCCGACCAGATGGTGCTGAACATCGACCTCGCCCCGACGCTACTCGACATTGCGGGTGTCAGGGTGCCCGGTTCCATGCAGGGTGAGAGCTTCGCCCCGATCCTGAGGTCGAAGGGTGCAAATAGGAGGGAGTCTTTTGTGTATGAACTTTTCCGTGATTTCCCGTTCGGCGGGAGGGTGCCGCCCCATAAGGCCGTTAGGACGAATAGATACAAATATATCGAATGGGAGATGTGCAGATCGCCGGAGATCTACGACCTCGTGTCCGACCCAAGGGAGATGATAAACCTATTCGGCACCGAAGAGGGGGAGAGATTGCAGCCTATATTGTGGGCGGAGCTGGAGGAGTTGAAAGAGAGGTTTAACATAATCGGCAGCCAATTTTAGTATTGATTAAACAATGTAGGGGCGCACTGCGTGCGCCCTTTTTTTCTTCAAAAAGCGATATTTTTTTAAAGAAAAATAATTTTTAAATTAATGACGGTCTACGATAAGGGGATACATCATCGGCGTTCAATTCGTCTAAAGGATTACGATTATTCAAAAGCCGGCGCCTATTTCGTTACCATCTGTACGAGAGACAAAGGATTTTTATTTGGCGATATTGTTGATGGTAACATGATCCTGAATGAATCGGGAGATGTAGTCAATGACACATGGACGTGGTTGTCGAATCGTTATCCATATGTGGATATAGATACCTGGATCGTAATGCCGAATCATACACATGCGGTAATTGTAATAGAAGATTGTAGGGGCGCGTCGGGACGCGCCCCATCTTCGGGCGGCTCGCGAGCCGCCCCTACAAATCCTAAAAAAGTCAAGTCCCTGGGGAGCCTTATTGGGGTGTTCAAGACGGTATCAGCGAAACTTATAAATGAGATTATGGACGGAAAGAAAGAATCCGTCTGGCAGCGCAACTATTATGAACACGTTATAAGAGATGAGGACAGGCTTTTAAAGATTCGAGAATATATCATTAACAATCCTCTCCAGTGGAGGTTGGACCGCGAAAATCCCGATAGGGTTGGTGAAAATAAGTTGGACAGATTATTATATAAGAAAAGTGGTTGAGAGAAAAGAGGGTGGGTCACGAGACGTCCCTACAAGAGTTTTGATGCAAAAAATGCGATGTAGGGGCGCGTCGAGACGCGCCCTCTTTTTCTAGTTCATCGGTATCAATCCAAAGCTCTTAACGACCTCCTCGTATATCGGCCCCCATTTTTCGAAATCCTTGAAGGGGCCGCACAGGCCGATCGTATAGATGCCGCCGTTTCCGAACATCTTTACGTGCCAGCGGTGGATCTCATCGGGATTATTCTTGTCAACTTCCTTATACCAGTAGGCCAAGCCGCCGTCGATATCTAAGACCTTAAGATCGGTATATTCAGAGTCTGGGGACTTCATTTTATCGAGGTCGGATTTTTTATTCGTTTCGAAGAGGTTTGATGGAGATACGCCCTCCACCCCCATCCTGATTACGTAGATTGTGAGTTCCCCGGTCGCGTCATCGGGCCGATATATCCACGTCGTCGTCTCGCCAATCTGATCCTTAAGGCTGAACTCATTGGGTAGCTTAAAGGCGTATCCATGTTTCCCTACCTCTGTATCGACAAACTCCCCGCTCTGGGCCATGGCGATCACGACACCCAGAAACATGCAAATGATTACAAAGATAGGCAGTCTCTTCATCGGTCAGTCCTCCATTAGGTTGAAAAGGTTCGTCCTCGGTATCCCCAATTATGATACATCTTTGTGATTTATATCACAAAAACATCGCATTTTTAAAAAAAATTTGAGTCTACGGGGATTATTGCTTAAATGTGGAAAATCTGATATATTAAAAGACACTAAATATAGATCAGGGTTTTGCATATATGATGGGGGATTAAAATGATTACAAACCGAAGTAAAATTTTGTGTCTTTCGAGGGGGGTGCTGTTGACATTTTTATTTTCTTTGGCGTTTACCTTCCCATCACCATCCCTTGCCCAGGATTATTCTATCGATTACAACACGCCGTGTGACTGGTATTATACCCAAAAAAAGGTTTTCGAGTCATCGAAACTCCCCTATCCCGATGACCTCCCCAGATGTGCCCCGATAAAGCTCAAGGCAGAGCATAGGATTGTCTATACAAGTAATCTGAAGTGTCAGAATTCGGTGGATTTCGTCTTCGACTATCGTGTCGAAACGTGGGGGGAACTGACATATTACAAGGGCTTTAACGAATACAGTATCAAGGCCCCGCCGCCGACATTTGTAATGTCTAAACAGGGTGGCTCTCCGAATCTTATGGGGGAGACCTATGAGATCATTGAGGTCGGGTGTACAGTTAAATATTATAAAGAATGTACCCAGGTGAGGGAAAAGAGGCAATTCGGGATAGATGAGGTGTATGAATCGGCACCGATTGACAAGTACCAGGTCTTTGATTTCCAGATCAATTTTCCACCCGATACTGAACTGAGTAGCGATATGAACAATATCTATTTCAGCCCTCATTTCATCGAGTTTTATCCGCCGGGCCATCCAAATCATCTGGCTATCATGGGGCCTTTTGTGAATTTGGATTTTTTCAACAGCGGCAATTTTGTTTTAGATCCAGCTAAACTACTAGGTTTGATTTTAGCTAGTCAATATTACACAGATTCAATCGAATGGAGTTACCAAGGAGAGTTTCAGGGTGGTGATGGAAAGGAGGAAGTGAAAAACAAGCTTACGTTTACGATAGAATTTCTTGAATATCCTGATATTTAAATAGGGGGACTTATTAACTCATCTTAATTTGGTGCGAGATATGTCCGAGCTCAAAGAGATAAACAGGGCTAATGTCAATACTGTGCGTTTTTTAATGGAGGCGGCGCTTAAGGTTTCGAGGGTCAAGGTAATTGTAAACGGGATAGAGGATATTCCAAAGGGGTCCGTCATATTCGTCTCCAACCACTTCACGAGGGTCGAGACCATCCTTTTGCCCTACATTATATATACGAGGCTCGGAATAATACCGAGGAGCCTTACCGCCTCCAGCGTCTTCAATGCCCTCCCAAAAGATTTCATGGAGAGTGTGGGTTCGATCTCGGTTGACCACCCCGATAGGGACGACCTGGCGGTAAAGAGCCTCGTCTCGGGGGAGTCATGGATCATCTTCCCCGAGGGGAGGATGGTAAAGGACAAGGATGTAATCGAGGATAAACGCTTTGTTATCCATGATGGTGAAAAGACACTCCTTCGCCCCCCGCATACCGGGGCGGCGGCACTTGCATTGAAGGCTCAGATGGCCGTCAGGGTAATGAACGATTTCTTGGACGAATACGGCCTTGCAGCCGTCTTCGACCTCGAGAAGCTAAAAGAGCTCGAAGTCAACATCGTTCCAATAAACATCACCTATTATCCACTGAGGGCCACCGAGACCATGCTTTCAAGGCAGGTGGAGAGGCTGATCCGATATTTTGAGAAGGGAAGGGTGTCTTCGAGGGTGGAGGAGGAGCTGAGAGCCGAGTCCTCCCTCTTTTCGCCTGGGGTCGAGGTCACGATAAATTTCGGTAAGCCGAAGAAGGTATCGAAATATGCCGCATGGTTGAATGTAAGGGACGTCTACCCAGTCTCCGGTGGGAAGCACGCAAAGGTTTTCAGGGAGGCGATTTTTGGCATGATGGAAGATTACATGACGGAAATCTACAAGCTCACCACAGTAAATACCGATCATTTGGCGGCACGTATTTTATATGACATGGTAGGGAATGGAGTTTTTAAAGATTCTTTGGAGGATATCAAGAGGAAGGTCTACCTATCATCGCTTGCAGTGCGCGACCTCCCCCACATTTTCAGCCAAAAGACTATCTATGACAGTCCCGAGTCCATAGTCATCACGGGTGGTGGGCCGATAGACGACTTCTTTGAGATGGGAATGGCCGAAGGGCTTTTGGATATCGATGACGGGAGATTTGTTATCAATGAGAAAAATTTCAAGTGGCCCCAAAAATTCCA
>CAZDOD010000177.1:0-5862 GCA_964506935.1 uncultured Thermodesulfobacteriota bacterium
AGATCAAGCGCAGGCTTTGCGATTAACTACGGCCGGATTCCTAGATTGACTATCCTCTACCAGTTGAATTTCGTGTAAAAAGGTCCGCTAATTCTCACGCCTGATGACTAAGCACAAAATTACAAAGTAAAAAGGAACCTTAATTTATAATAACTGAAGAAATCCTCCTCTTCCTTTTCCTTCTGTCCTTTGATCCTGGAGGTCTCCCGAGTTTCTTACCCTGTGCCACTAATCTCGCTAACCCAGCCTTTGTCCTCTCTGAGCGACGCTGGCTCTCCATTCGGGCCACCCACCCAGCTATGGCAAATAACAACTCTCCAAGCTCACCAGGAGCCTCTGTCCAACTCTCCTGATATGATAATACCCTTACCCCGCAGATTTTCAATCTGTTAACTAGGGAGAGTATCGCTAGAGGACCCTCCCGAGATAGTCGGTCGAGAGCCCAGACCAGCACCGTATCGAACTTCCTCTTCCGAGCATTGTCCAACAGCCGAGCGAGTTCCCGTTGGTGACCCGCTTTCCAAGCGCTTTCGGTTTCTCGGTAGATTTCCACTAAGTTGTAATCCCGGCTTTCACACCATACCTTTATCGACGATAGCTGGTTATCCGGGTTCTGATCATTGGTACTCACCCTGAGATAGACTGCCGCTTTTTTATTCATAGCGCCATAACTTCCTGTAGCCGGCGCTGAATAGTCTTATAAGAAACGGTATTATAGCCCAGTTCTGTCAGTTTGGAGGCTATTGATTTACTCCCCATACTGGCAGTGGCTAGTTCCCTTATCAGTTCTCTTGGTAAATCTTTTACTTTCGGCCCCGGCTTTTCTTTGGGGGGCCGGAAGGTTAACTTGTCCAGATCAATATTTTTACTATTTACAGTGGACATATTATGTGATACGTCCCCTGATACCTTATTTACATTTTGTACCGCCGTTTTGCCTTTAAGAGTTTCTGGCAGCCATCTAGGACGATTCCGGGGGTTAAGTAAAGAGGCTTCATGCTCTAAAACCTCGCAGCAATCCTTACAATAATGCGGGTCAGATGACTGTGACGCCAGGGGGCGAGCCACTAGGCAGGCACTACACCAGAAATGAGTGCCGGAGGCTATCAGGGTACTATCTCGTTCAATGTCGAATTGCACCGTCATTGTTTTACCCACTTTTCTAATATCTCGATGTATATAACTTCAGCTTTCAGCTCCCGCGCTAATCTCAGAATCGCATCATTCAAATTGCGGCCCAGCCGGTAATAATCATGCTGGCATACCGGAATTTGAAAACGCCAAGGGTGTTATTTTTATTTATCGTTTTCATAACCACACCCTGAGCAAATATACTTCGAACAATTATCATTCAAGGTCCATTCACCGCCGCACTTGGGACAAGGGTATTCCGGATAAGGTGGCAAATCATCATTTTGTGACAGATTGACGGATTGTGGTGGATTTACACATTTATCTTCCCGCGAAAGGGTACTGTGGGAAATTAACTCGTTTTCAGTGGACATAGCTTTAAATTCTGTCACAAATCCGTCACACTTCATAGCTAACCCGACATAATATGTTCCGTCCCTATCATGCGTTTTTTTGAATTTTTGCCCCATCCGTCGGCCAAAAGCATTAAGGGTCAATATTTCTTTTTCTGTCATACCCTGGTTGTGCCCCCACGCCTTGTATTCTTTATATAAACGACTGGACTGGGTGCGTGCCTGAGAGGATATTACACATTCGTCTAGAATAAACTCCGAAAGCGGGTCACTCTCAGCCTCGTATTCCTGTGTTGCCGCGATAATACATTCCGGTGTCGGATCCATCCCCTCTTTTTGCCATACCAGACAGCCCTTTACCATCCAGGCAAGGATTCCCGGCGCTTCGGTAATCAATTTGCTAATAAGTTCCTTGTCGTCACCCTCACCCATAAACTGCCGGTTAAAAGGTATCAATCTAACACGCCGCCAGAATCCATAGCTATCATCATATACTCGGGGGCGGCTGTTTACCGCCAGGAAGAATTTGCCGACCGGCTGAAAGGTAAACCATTCAGCGCGGAGAAAACGGGCGGTGATACTGTCACAACCCGTAAGCGCCTTTATCCTGGCCTCATTGAACCTTGCCCCCTCGGTAGTCTCTGAGCTGGTAACAAAGCGCTTGCCATCCAACGCCGCTAGGTCATTCGGTATAGCGCTCCTGTTGGTAAGTTCAAAGGTGCTGAATGGCGCATCATAGGCGTATTCGCCGATAACATAACGGGTGACGGCCAGCAGCACTGTCTTGCCATTCGCCCCGCGTCCGTAGCCTATGGGTATAATCTGCTCGCAGGTAATTCCGGTAAGTGTATAACCGAAGTATTTTTGTAGCCAGTTGGTGATTTCAGTATTGTTGTCGAATACCTCATTTAGAAACTGCGTCCAGCGCGGTGCTTCGGCATCCGGCTGATATTCTACCGGGGTTGTCATGGTGATTAAATCACTCTGTTCCCCCGGTCTGAGTTCTCCGGTCATTAATTCGATAACACCATTTTTTACCGCTAGTAGCCAGGGGTTTTTGTCCCACTGTTCGCCGCTATCGGCTATCGGCTTGAAATTACGGGCGAGTGACAGCGTGGCTTCAAGCCTGGCGCGCTGTTCGCTGCCGATCGCCTTTTTCGCCGCGTCTTTTCGTGTTTCTGTATCTTCAATACTGGCGGCGTTCTGATAACGGATCCTCATTGATTTTAATGCCAACCTTATTATCTGCCCGTCGTTGTCAGGCCGCCAGTAATGCTTGCACCATTCCAGCCACCTACCGCGCCGATGGTCATATCGTAGCCGGTCGCCGTACATGGCGGTAAAGTATTCTGCGTTCTCGGCATCGGTAAAATGTAGGGTTTCTACTATCGGTGCGGTTTTATATTTCAGGTCTATGTATTCAAAAAGGTCAGTACGTTCACCATTAACCGGCAGGGCGGATGTCAATACAACCGTATCCTCACGGCTCCGCCCTGCATCATAGCTAACGTCTACAAACTTTTTAGCATCTTGGAGTTCCATCACGTACTCTCCAACATCGACGTCGCCCGGCGGAAATCCACACCCTCAACGGCCATGATAAAATCAATAATGTCGCCACCCCTACCGCACTGGAAACAATGCCAGCTTTGCTTATCTGCATACACGGTCATGGACGGGTGATTATCCTCATGTAGCGGGCACCGGCCAAGATACCTGTTATTGCCGGACTTTCTCAGATTGGTGTATTGTTCTATCTCGGTAACGATGTCAAGCCGGGTTTTCAGGGATTCAATATCAACGGGTTTTCGCTTCGTTTCCGGCTCATGCTTGATTTTAGCATTGGACATCCATTTAAGCGCATCCCTGCAACACTGGATATATGATTCGTAGTCGAAGTCATAACACTGGAATATCGCCCCGTAAACGTCAGGCGTAAGGTGCGTGTGTTCGTGGCTCCATAACAAACAGCAGGGCATCGAGTAGATGATATCCCTGCTGTCGATATATTCCCTGGCGCGTTTTACTTCATGCCTGAGTTGCGCCGGCATCAGTGTATTGGCCAAGTAATACGTATCAATATGGTCAAATGTTACGTTCACCAGCGGCCCCCTTTATGCGTTACTTCCGGCGTTAGTAAGTAGTTTGTCCAGGGCTGCGCGGGGGATTAGGATTCTCCGGCCAATACGTATTACCTGGGTAAATTCACCCCGGTTTATCGCATTGAAAAGGGAAACATGGCTAACCCCGATCATTTTTGCAGCCTCTCTTACCGTAACAGTAAGTCTTTCGTCCTTTACTACCATTTTCTTAACCCCTTTTCACGCAAAATATTTAATAATTAACTAGACAATACTATATTTACATGATAATATGGAATATACAAGTTATATTAAGAATTAATGTTGGTATATCTAAAGGTGTAATAATTGAAAGTTAGAATAAATGTATATAATAATTCATGAGTACGACAATGAATAAAAGGGGCAGGGGTAATTCACCGAATATTAAAAATGGGATTCGGGCAGCAATTCTCTACATAAAAACTCTACATGACAATTGGTCTGCTAACCGAATCAGAGAATATCTGTTAATTAATCATAGCCGATTCAATTTAGGAAAAACAGACATACCAGTGACTAGGTCTGTCTATAATGTCATTGAGCGTAATCAATCTACAATAAACGATATGCAAGATATCGCAAATTCAGAATCATTTAAGAAACTAGAGTCACCCTGGCACATGGGGACTTTAGGGGATTATCCTCTCCCGCCGGAAGCTCTACCGTATATCGTCGGCGTTCAAGAGTGGAGAGAGAAAACCCTCGATGACTTTGGTCGTCCCCGCAAGCCTCTTACAATCAGAGAATCTCAATGGGTGGCTAGGTTATACCCGTTCTTAGAAAAATATCTTATGAGTCTAGACAAAAAGAAAATAAAGACTCTAGGCCAGGCGGGTTACATTGCGGCGAGGTATCTTTCCACTTGGGCAGAGACTTATGCGGAGTATCAAATTATTTGCAGGCTATCCGGCACCCCGTTTGATACCACGCAAATTGATAGAGATTTGCGTGACGGCAAAATACCTTTGGTTAGTAAATTCAAAGGTGATAAATATTCAAGTATCCTCATGTTTTCGCAGGACAATAGAATCTCTAGGATTACAGTAAAGGAGGATGAAAAATGAGAGGTCAGATTGTATTCCGTCAGACAGGAAACGGCAAGGGTAGCTACTACGTAAAAATCTCTCTTGGGCGGGACCCGGCCAGCGGCAAATATAAGCAACATTGGGAGTCAGTCCGGGGAAGTAAAAAGGACGCTGAAAAACGCCTGTCTGAGATTCTACACCAACTAGATACCGGGGCTTATATGAAACCTGGTAAGACTACCGTTGCCGATTTTCTCAATAAATGGCTGGCCGATTACGTTAAGTCCAATCTATCACCCAGGGGTTACGAGCGTTACGCTGGCATTATCAATAAACATTTTATACCGGACTTCGGCAGTCTCCAATTAACTCAATTAAAGCCCGAACATCTGCAAAGGCACTATACCAGCCGTATGAATAGCGGGCTTAGTGCCCGGACACTCAGATATCATCATGGTGTGATTCACATAGCATTGCAGACTGCCGTTAAATGGGGACTGGTAGGCCGTAACGTGGCGGATGCAGTCGAGCCGCCGAAGTTCAAGCGTACATTGATGCAGACATGGAATGAGGACGAAGTTAATACGTTCCTGGAAGCCGCTAAAAGTACACAATACTACCCGCTATTCTACGTTGCCTTATATACTGGTATGCGGCGTTCTGAATTACTCGCTTTGCGCTGGCAGGACATAGACTTTATTTACGGTCAGATATATGTTACACAGGGATTGCACCACCTGAAAGACGGTACCTATGTATTCACACAGCCTAAGTCAGAGAAAAGCCGGCGGACCATCGCCCTGCCGCCCTCGGCGTTCCTAGTACTGGAAACCTACCGCAAGGCGCGGGAAGTCGAATGTAAGATGCTGGATACGGAACTAAAGGATAGCGACTTGGTATTCAGCACGCTTGGTAAGCCACTCCGCCCGAATACCGTAACCCGCGCCTGGTCGATGCTGGCCGCTAAAGCCGACGTCAAGGTTATCCGGCTACACGATGCACGTCATACTCACGCCTCTTTAATGTTGAAACAGGGAATACACCCTAAAGTGGTGCAAGAGAGATTGGGGCATTCCAGCATTACAATGACGCTGGATATTTATAGCCACGTTGCCCCCGGTATTCAAGAGTCCGCCGCCCTGAGTTTCGATAAGCTACTGAATAAAGAAAAGGAAAACGTTAGTAGCAAATTAGTAGCAAATCACTAAAAACATACCCCCTACTCTGATA
>CAZDOD010000178.1:0-5826 GCA_964506935.1 uncultured Thermodesulfobacteriota bacterium
AAAAAATTATACAACCAAGCAAAAATAAATCCACCAATCAGTCCGTCAAAGAAGGCCCAGACGAGGCCGATCAGACTCCCTATTGGGCTTATGTTGTATCCTCGATAGAGTTGTCCGATGATTGTGATCTCACCCGTTGAGCCTTCAAAAAAGATAATCCACCACGTAAGTAGAAAAACAGCAAGGCCCCACATCACGCCACACACAAGTGCGAAGGCCTTTACATTGAGTTTCATTGTCGCCTCCTCTCATATTTTATTAAAAAAAGGTCCCTATCAGATAAATAATTTTTAATCCTATATTGTTTTGTTTTCTCAAAGAAGTGTTGTAAAGATCAGCCAATAGAAGAATCCGGCCATGAAGAAAACAAAACACCAGTAGAGTACCTTTATAAAAAGCCACTTTTTAGTCCTGAAAAAATCCATCTCATATCCCCTGATATCTTCGACTCTGAAGTAAAAGCCCGAAAAACCTCAAAATTCAAACAGACACTATTTGATCAAAAAGTGTCTCCCGTATAGAATCGTCGGGTAGATTACGAGAAAACCGATTATGAGTGAGAATATGATATTTATGAAAATCCTCATTTTGCTTTTGGGTTTCAACTCAAAGACCTCCATTATTCGCTATGTTTAATTTTCTCATTACTATTTTTTATCCGCAAATTCCAATAATCCATTTGCGCTCAACTTTCCCATCCGTATCTCAGTCTTCGGCAAGAAGCAGACCCCCAAGACCCAGGGGTAGTCTTTATCTATCGGGCATGTGTAATAACTCACGTAGATATCATCGCCCCTTTTGACTACACCGGTATATGACGTATCACCGTTGCTCGGGAGATCGAATAGGAAAACAAGACCTTTCTCTTTGACCTCGAAAAATGCAGTCCTTTTTTTTGCGACATTATTTCCCATATCGAATCTTGGGCCAAGATGATTTCTCCCGACCGCAAATATCCTGCCATCAAGTTCAAAGAGCGTTGCGCCGTCGAGCCTCGTTATGAAGCTGTGGGCGTAATCCCAGTCGGTATATGGATATTCTGATACGGCGATGATCGTATTTGCCGTTGGATTTCCGAAGGCGTATCCTCCGGTTCCGAGGCTGCTAGATCGTATTGTCGAGATAATTTTGTGATCTGTGGTAAATTCCAGACAGGGCTCGAAGACACCATGTGCCACATAGACCTCCGAAACCTCTTCCCACGATATCCCGTCGCTTGACTTGAGGAGTATTATCATGTGGGTGGTCCCTTCATCTTTGACCTGATACCCTTCTATCCTGCCTCCGTAATCAAACGAAACGTCTTCTGCATATTTCCTGCCGCTCGCCATGACATACCATGTCTCATTATCGAAGCTCTTCGGTCTCCAAAGGTTCCACCCGCCGGATGTGACCTTTTCGGAAGTCCCATCGCTGTAGAAATTGGTTATGGTTATCGTGTTTAGCTCACGTGGTTCATCCCAGACTATCCCGTCATCGCTCACAGTGAAGTATGTCGTTTCAGGCTCGGGATCGAAGTGCCAGTTGGGCAAAAAGTATACGAAGAGCCTATCTTTGATTATCGCAAATTTTGGATCCCTGACATCGGTATCGGGAACGGTGATCTTTGCTACGGTCTCCCACTCTTTCGCATCTTTCGACCTCTTTACTAGAAGGGCGCCGTTTTTATCCTCTAAGTGCCATTTCGATTGGGCATGGATAAGGAAAAAATATCCGTCGAAAAAGATCAAATCCGTATTGGCATTGTGCTGAGTGCGGATATTATCACCGGGGGGAACTGCGGTCCAGCTTTCGAGATTTAGAACCGGGTCGGTATCGAAAGAAGGCGGCGTGCGAAGATCCCAGTAGATGATCAGAGTCGAGATCAAGAGGACGGGAATCAAAAACAGTACGCCGATCAATATGAAAATCTTTTTAAGGAATTTCATGATTTTTCTCTAAACAAAATAGATAATTAATCAAATCATAATCGCATGATATATCTGATGGTGATTTCTCTATATTCATCACTACTCTAAGAAATGGGGGCCGTTATCCACCCCGATATCTATTATGATATTGGTATCCGGCCCCATGCCTCTATCGGTGGCCTCATAGCCGTCGTCAACTCCGGTTCCTGGCTCGCCTAATTTATTATATATTTCCATGTCTAGTCCCGTTTCATCATAGCCGTCTTCCCCGGATTCGCCTGTGGAGCCCTCCTCGTCGTTGTCGCCCGTATTCGTGCCGCCTTTCATATCTGCCGCCGTCCCTTTAAAACCCTTGCTGTTCATGAATTCCTCGTCGACAAAAACCCCTCTTTCCCCGTAAATTTCATAGTAATAATATGTAGTTTTACCGTTTTCGTATTTCGTGTACCACATCTTACCATTCTTATAGTAAGTTATGCTGTTGTCTTTCAAGTTTATCGTGTGTGCTACATCGCCGTTCTCATCGTAGTAGGTTATAATTTCATCTTTACCTACAGTGTGGGTTTTCTTACCGTTTTTATTGTAGTAAGTAACGCTGCCGTCTTTATGAACCACCATCTTACTCCCGTCGGTGTTCTCGTGAACCTCATTTCCGTCTTCATCAGTGTAGGTCTCGGAAAACCCTGTGTTAAAAAGGCCCGTCTCCGCCGTATTTCCTCCAGAACCTTTATCTCCTTTGCTCCCATAACCGAAATCGGGGCCTAATTCTAAGAATGAATCCGGGATGTCTTCCCAGAACTTCAATTCATACCTGGGTAACTTCTCCCTTCCGATCTCCTCGTAGTGGAATGTTTTATTGCCTTTGGCGTCTTCGGTATACCATTCTTTGCCATTCTTGTAATAGGTAACACTCCCATCTGGGTGGGTTACGTGAGATAAATTTTCATTTTTGTCGTACCAAGATATGTTTCCATTCGGGTGCTCGGTATAATTCTTTTTCTCAGTGGGATAAGAGTAATATGTAATACTCCCATCGGGGTGTTTCGTATATATTTTTTTGTCAAAGCCGTAGTAGGTTACGCTCCCGTCGGGATGTTCTGTATGGCTCTTTTTCCCGAGCACACCTGAAAATATGGTGTTATAGTAGGTTACGCTCCCGTCAGGGTGTTCGGTGAATACCGGGATCGGCCATCCGGTCATATCATTGTCGTAATATGTCCTGCTTCCGTCTTCATTCTCTTTATAATATAAATATTTTTTATTATCGTAATTGAACACATCCTCTACATTTCCATTTTCGTCATATAAGGTTATGTTCTTGTCTTTATCGACTCTGCTTTTGATTGTGCCATCATAGTGATAAGTAGTTACACTTCCGTCCGGATATTTGGTACGATCCTTATAGAATTTGCTACCGACTTGAACGTAGTAGGTAATAGTCCCGTCTTTTTCCTTCGAATAGTATATTTTGTTGTAGGAATTGTATTTGAGGGAAAGCTCTTTATTGCCGTTTTTATCATAGGAGGTTAAGTTCCCGTCCTTGTCGATGATTATTTTACTACCATCGGAATATGTAAAGGTCTTGCTGCCGTCCTTGTTATAAGTAACTTTTGTGCCGTCGGGATAATCTGTGTGTGATTCTGTGCCGTCGTCGTTGTAATATGTAACGGCGCCGTCCATATGTTTTGTGGGTGGTATTGAATCTTTACTTAATGCGAATGTTAAAAATAATGCCGTTACAAATATCGCAATCAGTATTATCCTGATAGTCTTCATTCTTGCCTCCAAGAGTAAATTTATCATCTTAATTGGTCAGAAAAACCAGACATCACAAAAAGCCTCACTATCCACAGCTAATCATAGATTTTTGTCCTAAAAAGTGATATTCGACACAATTCCATATAGTAAAAACTATATTATTTTTTATATTATAAGGATATCGGCATGTCAAATCATATTTTTTTAGGTAAATAATAGGAAAAACGGATAAAAAAGTATGCTAAATGTAATATATCCTGATAAGGATATGCTATATTACTTGGAAAATAGCTCTTTGTGTTGTTTTTATACTATTTTTTGAAGCAGGGGAATTTCAAAGATGTCGAAATTTTACACGTCTCGCCTAAAAAAATCTCGTTTGAACCTCTATCTCCCGTTCCGCATGAGTGGGGCACGCGTTGTCTGTGTCTCTTCCGATGAGCATGACGTGAAGATCAAACTCCCCCTCAATATCTTCACGAGAAACCACGTCGGGACGACATTCGGCGGAAGCATATACAGCGCCATCGACGGGATATTCGGGATATTGCTGTTCAGGCATCTATCACCCGAATATCTGGCGGTGCTAAAGGCCTGCACCGTTCGCTACAAAAGACCGGGCAAGGGCACGCTCTATGCCACGATTTCGATTTCCAAGGACGATTTCAATTCGATCAGAAAAGAGCTTAAGTCGAAATCCTCGACTGAACGGGTCTTTAAGTTCGATATTGTAGATCAAGAAGATGTTGTCTGTGCAGAATTCTCTCCCACGATCTTCATCTCTTAAAAAGGGGGTATCAGATTATTAAAAATATGTTTTTTATTCCCCCAAAAAATCAACTATGAACCGAGATCACTCAGCTCTTTGACCAGCTTTTTCGCACCGCTTATTATATCCGAAATTACGTCCTTTGCGCTTTTAAGCTCCGTGATCATCCCACCGATCTGCCCACAATATACCGTCCCCTCTTCTATATCGCCGTCGACCGATGCTGCCCTCGAGCGCCCCTCCCCAATTAGCTCCAACAGCTCCTCTTTGGTTACGCATGCCTTTTCGGCCTCAAGGATCCTGTCTGCGAGTTTATTTTTGACACAGCGGGTTGGGCCTACTGTCCGTGCCGTAATTACCGTCCCCGTGTCACTTACGTCGAGTATCGCATCTTTGAACTTCTCGTGCGCACTCGCTTCGAACGTGGCGGCGAACCTCGTTCCTATCTGGACACCAGAAGCCCCTAGCGCAAGCGCCGCCACAAAGCCCCTCGCATCGGCGATCCCGCCGGCGGCGATCACAGGGACGTTTACCTTATCGACCACCTGCGGTATGAGGGCCATCGTCGTTATCTCGTCAAATCCATCGTGTCCCCCCGCCTCGATTCCCTCCGAGACGATCGCATCGATACCTGCATCGACCCCTTTTACGGCGAGCGGGACGTTGGGCGAGACGTGGATAACCTTGAGTCCTGCATCCTGGATCTTTTTTGTAAAACGCTTTGGGCTCCCGGCGGACGTGGATATCACGTTTGCCCCGCCCTTTATCGACGCATCTATCAGTTCCTCGGCGTCGGGGCGAAGAAGGGGGATGTTTACACCGAAGGGCTTTTTGGTCTTCTGTTTTACCAGGTTTATCTCTTTTGCCAACTCTTCGGGCGTCATACCGCCCGCCGCGAGCATACCGAGGCCGCCGGCCTCCGATACCTCGGCACAAATATCATTCATACATATCCACACCATACCGCCGAGCACTATCGGATATTCGATACCCAAGATATCTGTAAGCTTCGTCTTAAACATATAATCCTCCTACTTTTCTTTTATAAATTTTTGCAAAGTATAGTATCTTTTTTTCAATACGTAAAGGAAAAAGGATAAATGGGCTTGAACAATCTCAACTCATCTGGTAATATTACAGAAATTCAATAGTGAGGTAAACTCAATGAAAAAGAATGTGATACGAACTCTAATCTTTGCGACTCTGATGACATTTGCCCTTTCAATCCCTTTAGCCGCACAGGAAGACCTCAAGACCAAGGTGTTGGAGATAGAGACGGCGTATGCGGAAGGGTATCTGAATAAGCTTATCGATAAATATCAAGACAAGATAAAGGATAATCCGTCCGATGCCGTCCTCAGATATCTTCTGGGGGTTGCTTATCTTTAT
>CAZDOD010000179.1:0-5782 GCA_964506935.1 uncultured Thermodesulfobacteriota bacterium
CTTTTTTACAGAACGAGATAAGATTAAAGACGCCGAGATACTCCCTCTCGTTCAGGAGCCTTAAGAGTATATTCAGGGCCTCGCCCGGTGCACGGGTTATATCATCCAATACCGCAAGCTGTGCCGTCAGGATGCCACCCGGCACTAGTTTCTGTTTGATAAGTTCGCCGCCGCCGTTCCCCGACTCAGGCTCACGAGATACTATATACTCACCTATGAGCTCGGAGAGACGTGTATCCCTGTGGAACTGGTAGAAATAGAAATTGAGATTTGCGGCCTTCGCCGTGAGTTCCGCAAGCATGGTCTTGGCTGTTCCGGGGGCACCCTCGATATAGACGTGCTCACGGGAAAGGAGAGCCAGAAGTATACCCTCCTTTATATCGTCATGTCCAACAACATACTTGTCGAGTTCTTTTTTGATTCCAGCTACGACGTTGAGCATCTAGATCCCCTCCATATCAGTGTTATTGAATTTCAAAAAAACCCATTTTTAACAAAGGGTTTTCCCGAAAAACAGCCCGCCCATAGCATATAGCTTTCGGTGGATTTTAAATTATATCAACAAAACCTATATAAATCAAGATATTATGTGTGAAAAAATACTAAATATCCACACATTCTATCTGGAATGCATCACCAACCGCCCTGCAACTGAGCTTCTTTCCTATTATATTTACGCCCTTCTTAAGCGCCTGATCCTCCTCTATTGCACGCTCCACACCCAGATCGGCGATATCAAGGGCATAAGACAGGGTGGCGTTGGTTAGGGCGAATGTGGATGTCCTCGGCACTGCCCCCGGCATATTGGCCACGGCGTAGTGGACAACACCGTCCACCACATATGTCGGGTCGCTGTGGGTCGTGGGCCTCGTAGTCTCAATGCACCCTCCCTGGTCGACGGCTATATCGACGATCGCCGAGCCCTTCTTCATCCTGCCGATCATATCGGCCGTCACGAGATTCGGCGCCTTGGCACCCGGTATGAGCACGGACCCGATGACGAGATCTGCACCCAATACCTCCTCCTCGATGTTCGCCCTATTGGACATCACGGTGACCACATGCCCCCCCATGATGTCGTAGATGTATTTGAGCTTTGCGGGGTTGATATCGAGAATCGACACCCTCGCCCCCATACCCACGGCGATAAAGCAGGCGTTAGAACCGGCGATCCCGGCGCCTAAGATCGTAACCTTGGCCGGAGGCACGCCCGAAACCCCTGAGATCAGGATACCCATGCCGCCGCCTATGGCCTCAAGACACCTTGCACCCATCTGGACCGAAAGCCTCCCCGCCACCTCGCTCATTGGCGCAAGGAGTGGGAGCGAGCCGTCGATAAGCTGTATCGTCTCGTATGCGATCGCCGTGACGTTGGTTCCGAGAAGCTTCTCGGTAAGGTTCCTATCCGCGGCGAGATGGAGATATGTAAAGAGTATCTGGTCGTCTATAAGGCTGAACTCGGGGCCGAGCGGCTCTTTTACCTTGATGATCATCTCCGCCTCTGACCAGACGGATTCACGATCGGGGAGTATCTTCGCTCCCGCCGCTACGTACTCCTCATCATTAAGACCGCTCCCCAGTCCCGCCCCCTTTTCTATGTAGACATCGTGCCCGTGTCCAACGAAGGCCGACGCCCCTGCTGGGGTCAGGGCCACCCTATTCTCTTCTGCCTTTATTTCTTTGGGAACCCCAACCTTCATCTCCCAAACTCCTTATAGCAAAAAAATCTCGAAAAACCAAATATTTACCAACACCGTCACTACGCACCCAAAAACCGACCGAAGGGAAAAATCCCTTCATTGTGTAGATTTCCTATGCGTCTTTAACTATCGACACCATCCAAATTTTTAACCTGCGCCGGGGCGCCTCCTCCTCGGGACCCGCTCTGCCATCTTCCTCTCATAGGCCGCCCTCAACATCGGAACAACAATAACGGTATAGAGGAAACATACCAAAAAGACACAAAGCATGATGTAAAGGACAGATATATCCTCCTGATAAATCCCGACTAAAAGGACGAGAAAAAAGAGTATCGCCACCAGTGGAATAACGATGCCGAACGGGATCTTGAACGGTCTCTTCTCATCCCTCTTTGAAAACCGGAGTTTTATCACCGACGACGCCATGACTATATAGATGATTATCTCGATGGCGGCGGCAACCATGATAAGCCTTATATATGATTTGGTGATGAAGATGTAGGTTGAGATTAACAATGCAATACCGAAGAGAATCAAAATGGCGGCCCAAGGAGTTGCATAGTCGGGGTGAATTTTTGAGAAGACCCTCGGCAGTACATTGTCCCTCCCCATGGCGTATGTGAACCGGGAGAAGTTCAAAAAGCCCGCGTTGTAAGACGTCACGGATGCGAGGATGCTCATGATTACGAAAACGTAGGCGCCTAAAGTCCCGAAGAGTTTTTTCCCCACCATTATGTGGGGGGCAGCGGACCCTGCGAGAATCTCCTTCGGTATCACCGCCGTCATCCCAGTGATGAATACAACGTATGTAATACACAAGATTCCTATCGCCAAGAGCATCCCCTTGGCTATCATGCTGCTATCGGTGACCTCCTCTGCAAGTGGAGTAACCCACTCAAACGCCACATAGAGAAAGACACCCAGGGCGGCCGCCGTAAATACGCTTTCTGCCCCTCCCGTATGAAAAAGCTCTTTTACCTCGACGCCGTAAGTCCCGATGGCGTAAAAACCCACCAAAAGCATAAAGGCTATCATCGTGTATGACAAGACGTCCTGCACCCATCCCGTAATGGCGACCCCCCTGATATTTATGAGGGCGATGACCCCCAGAAATAAAAAGACCCACACCATATGGTGGACATTTGGGATTACCTCCCGTATCACACTGCTCAGGATGTAGGTTTCGGGCCCCGTTACGGCGATGGCACATCCGACATAGAATGCACCTACGGTAATTGCGGCCTTTTCCCCGAAGGCACGCTCGATAAAGAGCTTTATGCCCGCGGCCGAAGGATACATCCCGTTCAGTTCAGAAAAACATAAGGCGGCAAAGATACACATGATTCCTGCAACGAGAATCGATATCCACGCCGCCTCTCCAGCCACCTTATTGGCCACCTCTATCCCCGCGATATAGCAGGACGTAGCCATGGCAAGACCCGCACTGGTCGATACTACCGTCCTGAGCTTAACGACCTTTCTCAGCTCTGTCATGAGTATTCCCTCAAATCAAGATAGTTTTAATCGATACCTTGTTTCCCGGGTCACGCCTCCTTTATCCATGAGTCGATCTTGAGCATAAAGTTACCAAGGTACATGCCGTATTCCGGCGATCCCTCCTGAACCAGATACCCTCCCCTGATCGCCTGCAATAGATCCACCTCATTGGTGAGGACCTTGATCGCTTTATCAACCCCCTGAAACTGCATGTCAATGAATGGCCTCTTTCTCGTGTAGAGCCCCCTTCCGGCCTTCGTCTTGCCGTGCTTTATCCGAAGATATGCGTATGGCCCGTCGGGGACACACGTCCACTGGAAGACACGATCGGGCATCTTCTTCGTGAACTCGCAAAAATCCTCATATCCCGCCTTGTTCATCTGAGACAGGGCCGAGCTCAGCATATAGAAGAGGAGCTTGACCTTCATCTTCTTCTTTGCCGGATCCTTCGGTTTTTTGGTGGGGAGAAGGATTGTCAGGCCCAAAAGGAGGGGCACGACCTTTAGAAGTATCCCCAGCTTTGTCATCCCCTTGATCTTCGGCATGGCGATCTTTCCCCCGAAAAAGGCGTTTAGCTGCCCCGGGTTTTTGAAGATGAAATTCACATCGGGATTTTCGCTCCGCTCGAACTTTATCTCTGGGACTCCATCAACGAAATTCAGCTGTGTAACGAGGTCATCGTAATCTTTCACTTCAAACTGAACGACCGCATTAAATCCCCTGTATTTTTCACGCATCTTGGGGTCGTCCTCAACGAGTACCTTTACGAGGGGGACGGCGGCCCTAAGCATTATCCGAGCAAGGATATATTTTTCGTCAGGCATATCGCCTCCTTATTTTTTATAGTTCGTCTTCCCAGTCCTCGTCTTCCTCATATTCCTTCCCTAAGACCTCGCGAACCGTCTCTATGATGCCGTTTGAATCGAGTTTGTAGTGGCTGTAGAGATCCTCGGGATAACCGACGGGCGCAAATTCGTCGGGGATCCCCACCCTCTTGAATGCGCATCCCTTGCCGAGATCGGCGATTACCTCAGAAACGGCGCTGCCGAGCCCTCCGATGATGTTATGTTCCTCGAAGGTAATAATCCTCCTCGTCTCTTTTACCGCTTTTTCGATGACCTCGCGATCGATCGGCTTTATCGTGTGCATATTGATGACCCTGATCGAGAGCTTGTCGTTCTTTTTGAGGTAGTCGGCGGCATCAACCGCCGCGACGAGAGGCGTGCCGCATGCGATGATAGTAAGATCGCTGCCCTCACGCATCACGCGTGCCTTTCCAATCTTATAATCGAATTTGTCGTCCTTGTTTACTCGGGGCTCAAAACCCCTCCCTATCCTGATGTATACCGGTCCCTCCCAGTCGACACATGCCTGCACCGCTTTTCCCGTCTCGTAGCCGTCCGACGGGACGATGACCGTCATGTTTGCAAACGATCTTACAATTGCGATGTCTTCGGTGCAGTGGTGCGTCGTCCCCGCCTGCCCGAAGGAAATCCCCGCATGTGTTGCGATGATCTTGCAGTTGAGTTTCTGATAACATATATCGGTCCTTACCTGCTCGGCCGCACGCATCGATGTGAACACCGCAAACGTCGACACAAACGGGATAAAGCCTGCAAGTGCGAATCCCGCTGCAATACCGAATAGATTCTGTTCGGCGATTCCAACGTTGTAAAATCGATTCGGGAACTTCTCGCCGAACTTGCCGATTTTGGTCGATTTGGCAAGATCTGCGGTCAACGCCACGATCTCGGGTCTCTTGGAACCCAAGTGTGTCAAAACCTCGCCGTAGATCTCAGCCGCCGTTAATTTATCACCGTCGAGAACAGTCCATGTCAGGCCTCCAACCTGTTCTTCCATGGCGTACCTCCTTTCTTTCTTAGTATATACTATTTGCCATACATCTGATCGATGGACTTTAACGCCTTCCTGGCGTTATCCGCATCAATCCCGCCGTAGTGCCAAGCGGGGACTCCCTCCATGAAATCGACTCCCTTACCCTTGATCGTATTGGCGATGATGACAAACGGGCCGTCCTTGTAGGCAATTGCTTCATCGATGGCATTGCAAAGCTCATGGAAATCGTGCCCATTAACCGTTTTTACCTTCCAGCCGAAGGCAATCCATTTGTCATCAAGAGGATCGATGTCCATGATCTCTTTTGTCGGCCCATCAATACAGAGTAGATTTTTATCGATGATCCCGATGAGGTTATTGAGTCTATAATGGGTTGCCGACATAGCCGCCTCCCATATCGTCCCCTCCGCCTGTTCGCCGTCACCCATAATGCAGTAGGTGAGATACCTCTTTTTGGCAAGCCTCGCTCCTAGGGCGAGCCCCACCGCCATCGAAAGGCCATGGCCCAGAGAACCGGTCGATGCATCGACACCCTTAACCTTAAGGCCATCGAGGTGCATGCCGAATGGGGAACCCGTATGATTGAAATCCTCGAGAAGCTCCTTTTTAAAATATCCCCTCTCCGCTAAAACCGGTGCATATCCGACCCCACCATGACCTTTTGATAGGATCACACGATCGCGATCCGGCCAATCAGGTTTTTTGGGATCGATATTGAGATATTTGAA
>CAZDOD010000180.1:0-5737 GCA_964506935.1 uncultured Thermodesulfobacteriota bacterium
TAATACTTCCACTATTTTTTTTCCCTGTATCGCCACTCTGTATGGCATCGGGCGTTATATTCGGCACCGCTTTCGGCTTTCTGCTTTCTGCTATATCATACATGCTGAACACATGGGTCGCTTTTTATCTTTCGAGGGGGATGTTCAGGGAGCGTATCGTAAAGGTCGTCATGGGTCGTGGACAAATAATGGATAAACATCTTGCCTCAAACGGCGTCTTGGTCACATTCCTGTTGAGGTTCGTGCCGATATCTCCCGTAGGGCTCCAGAACTACGTTGCGGGACTTTCGGGGATAACGTGGAGTCAGTATACCATCGGCACCATCCTGGGTGGGCTGCCGTGGGTGTTTATCTTCGTCTATATGGGGGATTCGCTGCTGCGGCCGGGGTCGAGGGAATTTGTGATCTCGGTATCGTTATGGCTTCTTATGTTTTTGGTTTCAGTCCTGATACTGATAAAGAGTAAAGACAAGTTCTCGAAGATGTTTTGATTTTTCGATTGTATTGAAAGATGAATCTCTCGAATAAAGAGGAGAGGAAAAAATACCTCTTTGATAACGGCGTATTCCCGATCAGGGTTCCGATGCCGCTCTTTGTAGATCACACGAACGCCTATTATGTCGAGGGTCCTGTCCCAATACTCATAGATGCGGGATTTAACAGCCCCGATGGATTTGATGCCCTGAGATACGGCCTGAAAGAAAATGGCAAGGATATCAAAGATGTCGGCCTCGTGCTCCTCACCCACGGCCACAGGGATCATTTCGGCCTGGCGGGGATGGTTCGCGAGATATCCGGGGCGAAGGTATTGCTCCACGAGGGTGACCACCATGTCCTGGTACACGATTCATTTTTGGGATATCTGGACAGGGTATTTCAGTTTTACGAGGAGATGGGCGCATCGACCGAAAAGATTGAGATGGCAAGGGCGATGTCTGAATACGAGAGGGATCAGGACAGAAATCTGGAAGATTTCGTTATCGACGGTTTTCTGTCTCCAGCCGACGTTTTCGATAGCGATGCCGGAAAGATAACCGTTGTCGAGACGCCGGGGCATTCGATGGGCTCGGTCTCTTTTTTGATCGAGGATTGTGGTCTAATGTTTTCGGGCGATCTGATCTCCGCAAATTACGACCCGCCTCCGCTGGTCATAGTCGACAGGGAAGGTGACGGCTGGATCAACCCCTATGACCTGTATATGGATTCGCTTTTAAAGATTCAGAAAAAGAATCCCAAGATACTCCTTCCGGGACACGGAGGCCTCATCGCCTCATGGGAAAGCCTGATAAAGAGGATTTTCGCGGCACAGAAAAAGGCGGCGGAGAGGGTAGAGGAGGTCTTGAGGGTCGAGAAAAAACTCTCGGTTGCAGATATTTCAGAAAAGATATATCCTGATGCAATCGGCCCCCTGTTTACACTCACCCTCAATGTGGTGAGGGGGATTCTCGGGAGATTTGAGCGCGAAGGCAAGGTCGAGAGGGTCGACGGGGGAAATATATATCGCATGCTGTGAGATCCCCTTATAAGCCCTAGCAAAGGGGGGTTGTCATTTTTTGGTTATTATTGTATTTAGGTTTTCCCCCGAAGGATCGGATAAATACTATTGATGTTGGTTTGAACTTCTATCTGGAGGATGTCTAATGGAATATAAATATATCAAGGTCGAAAAAACCGATGGGATATTGACGATTACCCTAAACAGGCCCGAGGTGAGAAACGCCCTGAACCTCGCCATGATGGATGAGATCGAGGCGGCATTCAGAGAGGCAAATGCCGACAAGGATGTCTTTGTCGTGATCTTTACCGGGGCAGGTGATAGGGCGTTCTCCGCGGGGCTCGACTTAAATGATATGGAGAGCTTCCTTGCGGCGGAGAAAGCCCCCGAAATGAAGACGAATTTCGCGGGGGAGGGGGCCTTTCGTGCAATAAGGGAGATGAAAAAACCGGTGATCTGTGCCGTCAATGGATACGCCGTAACCGGGGGACTTGAGCTCGTTCTTTCGTGCGACATCATCATCGCATCCGAAAATGCCAAGTTTGGCGATACCCATGCGAGGGTCGGCATCGTCCCCGGAGCGGGGATGAGCCAGATTCTGCCGAGGATCGTTGGCTCATTTAAGGCAAAGCTGATGTCTTTTACGGGCGAATTTGTGGACGCACAAAGTGCATATACCGCGGGGCTCGCGAGCATGGTCGTAAGCCCCGAAAAACTCATGGATGAAGCAAAGAGGATCGCATCCATCATAAGGTCGTACAACCCCGATGTCGTAAAAAGGATAAAAAGGATGATAGATGAGGGGGGAAGACTCCCGCTCGGAGAGGGAATGGAGCTTGAGGCTAGGGAGTTTGCAGCGTGGAAGGGTGGTATCAAGCCGGAGGATGCCAAGGACGCATCAAAAAAGATAAAGAGGAAATAGACCTTTTAGTATAATTTATTTTCAAATTGTTCTTTGGATTGCCAAGTAGTTGGAAGGGGATTTCCCCTTCCCATTTTCAAGCTTATCTGATCCTTAAAATAGCATCGATCGAAACCTCGACGGATAAAAAATTCCCCTCTGAAACGCTTCCCGTGCTATCTCTACTTCTCATCTATAAAGACTCGATTTTCCAGATAATACCCAGATAAAAAATGATTTGATTGGAAGGGTTGGATATGGGAGAATGTTTTATTATTTTTATATAGTTTTTAGGAGGGAATATTATGACAGAAGAAAATCCATACGCGAAGAAGCCTTGGCTCAAGTTTTACGATAAACATGTTTCACCGAAGTTGGAATACCCCGAGAAGACCTATACCCAGGTCTTCCGCGAGGTCATGGAAAAAGTTCCAGATGGTCATGTGGCGGTATATTATATGGGGGCAAAGATAACCTACGGAGAACTCGACCGCCTCTCCAATAAATTTGCCCATTTCCTGAAAGAGACGGGGTTGAAACCAGGCGACGTCGTGGGTGTCAATCTCCCTAACATACCCGCCTACTATATTGCGATAATCGGCATCCAGAAGGCGGGGTGCGTCCTCTCGGGGGTGAGCCCGCTCCTTTCCGCAAAGGAGCTGGAGTATCAGTTAAATGATTCGGGTGCGAAGGTCCTCGTGACCTTGGATGCCCTTTTCAGCAGGGCCGAGGAAGTCGGCCAAAATACGGGGCTGAAGGCCGTTGTCGCCGCCGGGATCGCGGATTTTCTGCCCGGAGTAAAAAAGTTTCTGGGAACCCTCCTCAAAAAGATCCCCACAGGGGCGGTAAATCCGATACCGGGGATAAGGGTTGAAAAATATATGGATCTCCTAAAGAGAATGCCCGATGCCCCCGTGCTCGAAAAGGTCAAGATGGATGCCCCGATGCTGATGCAGTACACTGGCGGTACCACCGGCCCCCCGAAGGGGGCAGTCCTAACACACAGAAACTTGGTACATCATATGCATCAGGTAAATACATGGTTGAATCTGACTGCCGGCGAGGATATTATAATCTCTGCATTTCCACTCTTTCACCAGGCGGGCCTCTTTTTGGGATTGAACTCAATGGCTCTGGGTGACACCCAGGTGGCGGTTCCAAACCCGAGGGATCTCGACTTCATCATATCGATAATCGATAAATACAAACCGAACGCAATAGTTAATGTTCCCACGATCTTTCTAGAGCTCTTAAAAAAACCGAAATTTCGCGCCCTTGATTTTTCGAGTGTAGAGTGGTTCCTCTCGGGAGCCGCCCCATTCCCCGCAGAATATATTAAGGAATTTGAGGAGGTGGTGGGAAAAGGAAAACTCCTGGAGGTCCTCGGGATGACCGAGACGAGCCCTGTTACTACATGCCTGCCCCGCTACGGGAAGAAGAAGCCGGGATCGGTGGGAATACCGCTGCCTGACACCGAGATGAAACTTGTAGACCCTACAACCGGGAAAATAGTGCCCCAGGGGGAGGCCGGAGAGTGCGTGGTGAAAGGGCCACAGGTCTTTACGATAGGGTATCACAACAAGCCAGAAGAGACAAAAAACGCCCTGCGCGAGGGGTGGATGTATACCGGAGACGTCTGCGAGATGGACGAAGATGGATATTTCTATGTAGTCGACAGGCTGAAGGACATGGTAATAGTATCGGGCTTTAAGGTCTTTACGAGAAACGTCGACGACGTCCTCATGGAATACCCCGATGTTGATATGGCCGCGACGATAGGTATCCCCGATCCCGAAAGGCCCGGCTCCGAGATCGTCGCCACGGCGATAGTCCTCAAACAGGGGGTGGAGGGTTCGCCCGAATTGAAGGAAAAAATAACAGAATACATGAGGGAGAAGGTCGCAAAATATGAGGTTCCCAAGAGGATTGATTTTATGGACGCCCTCCCGACTTCGGCCGTAGGGAAGATATTGAAGAGAGAGCTCAGGGATATTATGGGGAAGAAATAGTTACGCTTATCTAAATGCCGAAGGGGCTGCCGCAGGTTGGCTGTGGCGGCCCTTTTTTATGTTTTGAAGTTAAAAGGATAAGTGTGAGAAGACAGAATCATCCGATGGGTAGCCGATGAGGCCGGTTTTAGATATAGATGAAGGCGGGACGAGGCTTTTGGGGACGATAAACGGTTTTCTTGTCTATATCACAGTTGTTCCATTTCAAGAGATTGAGAGCCTGATAATAAGTGTCAGGATATACGAAAGGATTAATATCGGTGGATTTATCGAGGCGTTAAAAATAACAGCACGATAGGGTCCAGGAGGCTAACTGTATTAAAAAAGGGGTGACTATATAGAATATTTCATTCCTCTGCTGGACAACTCTTCCCAAAGAGATCAACGAAAAGATGTCTTGGCCGAAATTCGTTCCGTCTTCGATCTTCTGAAAAAGTATCTAGGAAGAAAAGAAATAAGATGCGAAAAGTGAAACACTGAGGATTTAGAAAGACTGGCGCTGGATGTGGGTGTTCCAAAGAGGGTCTACGACGACTGCCTTAGTCGTAAAGAGTCGGATAAGGTGCTCAAGAGATACGGTGCTATCCTCCCAAGCTACAGGAGGGGGCTTATAATGGGCCTCATTGAGTCACTTGTCGGATGAGTGCTTCTATTTCATATTTTATCTCTTCGGGATCATGAGGTCGCTGGTTCAATCACAACACGGCCCACTAGATGTGAAAATTTTGATGTATAAGGAGTGGGATTTTTAAGTATCTAAGGTCTGTTTCTCCCGAGCTTTTCATGGGCGGTGACCCAGTCCCCCGCAACGACGGCGCTCCCTAGAGAAAGTTCACCGCATAAGACTGTTGCTGCAATTATTTCGGCAAGCTTGTTCACTTTTCCCTTACCATAACAACCCATCATTTCTAGGCACTCTCTTTGAGTAGCGAGCCCCGTTCCACCGCCATACGTCGCTACTATTAACGATGGGATCGTAACCGAATAGTAGTAGTCGTTATCAGAAGTCAATTCCGCATAGATCATGGCTGCTGAAGATTCTGCTACGTTTGCTACGTCCTGGCCAGTGGCGATAAACATTGCTGTTATTCCATTGGCAGAGTGGGAACCATTATTATTTGAGCCCGCCATGAAACTCCCCAAATTACTTATTTGGCGGAGGTTATAAAGGACATCAATAGGGAACTTAGCGATTTCCTCCAAAAGGTGTTTGGGGATTGTGGCTTCAGCTGTCACGCGTTTTCCCCTGGTCCTTAAGGTGTTTATATATGAAGTCTTCTTGTCGGTATCTAAGTTGCCTGATAGTGCGAAACGCCTTATTTTGGGGTAGTT
>CAZDOD010000181.1:0-4723 GCA_964506935.1 uncultured Thermodesulfobacteriota bacterium
TCAGAACTGGCCGTTTTTTCGGCGTTGTCTTTGAGCTCGTCCTCCTCACCCTTGAGTTCGGTGCCAAGCTTCTTTAATTCTCCGTCGGCCCTTTCCGTGATAACCTTGGTGGTATCAGTGGCCTCGGTCATTATCTTGTTGACGATTTTTTCCAGTGACATAGATTCACCGTATTCCACTCATTTAGAAATGCCGGGCTTTAATTTAAAAGGGGCTATCCGAATTATCGAATTATCCTATGTAAGGATGATGCCGTTTAGCATCAGGATCGTAATCAGAAGCCCAAGGATGGCATAGGTCTCTACCATAGCTCCGTAGATGACCGCCCTCATCATCGCATCCGGCCTTTTTGCCGCCATGCTGATGCCGGTGGCACAGACTTTGCCCTGATTGATACCGGAAATCCATCCCGCAAGTCCCGTGGGAATTCCCGACAGCATGATCATCCAGGCCTGCGACATATCCGGGGCCAAAATATTACCGCCGATGAATCCGACTTTCAAAAGGATCAAAAAGGCCCCCAGAAAGCCGTAAATGCCCTGAGTCCCCGGAAGGGCCACAAGGATCAAAAGGTTACCGAACTTGTCGGGGTCTTCGGCCAGTACTCCATTTGCCACCTGAGCGGCGTAGCCTATGCCTATTGCAGAGCCGAAACCGCCGAAGACTACAGAAATGGCAGCCCCCAAAATGGGGAGTGCCAATTCAGGCAGTGTCAACAAAAAGAAATTATCTTGCAAAATCTCCGTCATGATCAATGCTCCGAAAGGTTATTTGTCAAAAAAACTAACGTAAAAGAACGAAAAATAAAAAAATCTTTAAAAAATTCCAAATAGACTATAAACAGCGACTAATCCTTCGCCTCCTTGAGGAGGACATATTTCGGATTGATACCGAATGGTTTGAAGGGCCTCCCCCCACCCTCGTAGAACTTGCTGAAAAACTCGACGTACTGGAGCCTCGTGGTATGCACGAAGGCCCCAAGTGCGTTTACGGCGATGTTAAACGTATGGCCTCCGATGAGGACAAGCGCCGCAAAGATGAATCCCACATATGGTATCCCCCCAACCATGATGGCGATTAAATTTACTACGGTGGCGATGATGCCGGTCGCGAGGCCGAGGGCAAGAAGCCTCAGGTAGCTCAAAAGGTCGCCCATATAGGCCGTGCTTCCGTAAATGGCATAGAGGCCCCACGCTATCCGGATGAAGATGTTTTTGGATTCCGTGTGGGTAAAAAATATTATACTGGTTGCGGCCACAATTATTCCAATCGTTGCGGCCCTTGTGGCAAAGGCCGGGACATCTCCCGCCATGAATCCGGCAAGGAGGACGGCGGCGCTGTTGATAAACAGGATCCAGCCACCCTGCACGAAGATCGCCTGGGATTTTATCCCTCTCTTGATGTTTTTATACATCCTTACCATGATTCCGAAGTTTATCTGGATGAATCCGAGCACAAGGCAGATGAGCATAAAGGTGATCGTATCTTCCAGGGGGTCCATCATTTTTGCCGAGGTTAAGAGCCTTTGAATGAATGAGCCCTCAGGGAGGCGAACCAGAACGTCACCAAACCAGCCCCCCATCAGGGTTCCCAGGATCACGGTCGATATCGATCCCCAGAGGAGGAGCCTTACGAGCTTGGTCTTTCCGAGGGTGTTCTTGAATCTCAGGATTACGAAAAGTAAAAGGGCGATTAATACGAGGCCGTAGCCGGCGTCTGTAAGGCACAGCCCGAAGAAGATTGCGTAAAAGGGTGTAAAGAGGGGTGTCGGGTCCACCTCCTTCGGGTTGGGCATGCCGTAGAGCTCGGTTATTATCTCGAAGGGACGGACACCCTTCCTGTTCTCCAATAGAATAGGAGGTTGATCCTCGTCCGTGTGTGGGAAGGGGATCATCTCTACTAAAGAGAAATTTTCGGCCATCTCACCCTTTAGGGCGGAAATGGCGACTTCCGGTATCCAACCCTCAACGTAGGAGACCCCGGAGGAGAAGTGGATCTCTTCTAGTATCTCCTCCCGCTCCTTTTCGATGGTGAAGTGGTCGTAGAGTGCCTCTAATTTTTCCCTTTCGGCCGATATGACAGACGCCTCATCTTTTAGTTTATCCTCGTTTTTCTTGATGGCCTCGATCTCTTTTTTCAGATTCTTCAAAGCCGACTTGAAGGTTCCGGAGAAATCGGGGAGCGTCTCCTTCTCGACCTCGATGTTGGCCAGTGCCTCTTCATAGGCGTGGCGGTCGTCTTTGTGACAGACGAAATGGTAGTAGGAGTAATTGGTCTCTTCGCTTACGAGGGTAAGTACATGCGATTCGCCGGCTTTAGCAAGCTCACGCTCTATCTTCTCCATTGGGAACTTGTATATCATAAAGAGGGTCTGAAAGACGTTCTTCGTATCTCTTAGATCGTCGATCTTTACATCGATGTTAAGCCAAGGCTCCAATGAATCGGCCGTGGCTTCGAGCTTTGATATCTGGTTTCCATTTTCGGTGATTTCGCGGTTCAGCCTCGAGACCTTATCGAGGACGCCCTTGATGTTATATCTGTTGGCGAGGAAGGCGAGGTCTTCTGTGCTTTTGGTACCTTTGGGGGAAAGAAAAGACAGGGGAGACTTATTTTTCTCATAGGGTTTGAGAAAATTTATGGCGAAGTCGATTTGGGATGTGAGTGCCACAAGATCGTTGAGTTTTTTTGAATCCACTCTGCCGAGCTCCGGAAAGGTCTCAATGACGTTCTTCTCCTTGAGCTCGGTGATCTCAACGACACCCCGTTCCTGAAGATACCTCAGGAACGATTCCCTTTCATCCTGATGGATGACAAAGAGTATCTTTGAAAATTTGGAAATCGTCAATTTTCAAATATCTTTTCAATTATAAGCGAGATTGCCGCTTCTTTGTTTTTGTCGGCGGATGCCCTGAGAGAATTCATCTCCTTTTGGGCATCGGATAATATCTTCGACTCCTCGGCCTTTGCCTTTTCTTCGGCCTCACCCATGATCTTGGCCTTGAGTCCTAAGTTCTCCGCCTCCAATTGTCGAAGGCGCTTCTCCCTCCCTTTTTGAAAATCGGAGACCCGTGCCTGAAAATCGGCCTCGGCTTCCTTTATCAGCTTCTCACCCTTGCCTTCGGCGTCCTTGATTTTACCTATAGTATTTTTTACCACTCTTCTACAAATCCAAAAGGTAAAAAAGAAAAACCGATTTAGTTAAGGCTATAGTTTATATCATCATTGAGATAGATAAATCAAGATATTTTTTAAAATTTTTTTAAAAAATTCTAATATTTTATGTTATGATTCACCTCTAAACTTCAATCGAAGGGGGAAGAGAAACTGAATATAGAAGATAAAAAGGGTATCGTCCCTATAAAGGCAAAACTGGCGTATGGGATAAGTGATCTCGGAATATCGCTTCCGCTTTCGATGATTACTTTTTTCCTATTCTATTTTTACACCGACGTGGTGAATTTCTCGCCGGTTTTGGCAGGCACCGCCATGTTGATAGCGAAAGGCTGGGATGCTATAACAGATCCCCTGATGGGGCAGATTACCGACAAGACGAAAAGCCCACTTGGAAGAAGGAGGCCCTATCTCAAATTCGTCGCGCTACCTTATGCCTTCTTCTTCATACTATTGTGGACTCCTATTTCGGATCATGGCGATAGGGTGACCTTCTGTTATCTTCTTTTGTCATTCATTCTGTTCTTCACGGCGTCCACGGCGGTCACCGTCCCCTACAACGCGCTGTTGCCCGAGCTATCCCTTGATCCACACGAGAGGACCAAGCTCACTGCGTTCCGCCAGCCCTTTTCCGTCATCGGCTGGGTTTCGGGGAGCGCACTGGTGCTGCCGCTCGTGGCTATCTTTACGGGCGGGAGAGAGGGTTTTTTCATAACGGCCCTGATATTCGGGATGATTTCATTTATTGTCTTCATCGTCACCTTCTTCGGCGTCAGAGAAAGACCCGACTTCATGGAGAAAAAGTCACTTCCAATATTAAAGTCATTTTTAGAGACATTGAAAAACCGGCCGTTCTGGATATTCATAGCCGTCTATACTCTGGTTTCTCTGGGCTATACGATACTGTCAACGGTCCTTATATATTATGCAAAGTACTGGCTGGGAGACGAGGCGCTGTTTACGGTCATGATGGGTATCGTGATGGGACTTCTCCTATTATCGATTCCGTTATGGGTTTTTATCAGCGGAAAGATCGGGAAGAAGGAGGCATTTCTCATCGGGATAGTCGTGCTCATAGTCGCCGCCGTGCTACTCCTTATCCATCCTCGCGGCACGAGTTTTTTCCTCTACATAATTATGGGAGTTGCGGGGATCGGGACGGGGGCTTATTTCCTGTTTCCCTATGCAATCATGCCCGAGATAGTCGACACCGACGAGCTTGTGACCGGGACCAGAAGGGAAGGGGCGTTTTTCGGGATATATTTTCTGATATTCAAGATAGCCATAGCGACGGCACCCTTTATCACAGGCCTCGTCCTGAAGAGGGTAGGTTATGTCGCCAACGTCGAGCAGACCGAAACGGCGCTCTTCGGCATAAGGATGCTGGTCGGGGGAATCCCGCTCGCCTTTTTTATCCTAGGATTTCTTGCTTTACTTCTCTTCCCGCTGACCAAAAAGAGGTACGAAGAGATATCTTCTGCCCTTTCCAAGATCAGGGGAGCCGATATCTAAAATTTCAATCTTTTTAGAAAATGTCAAAGCCCATATCCTC
>CAZDOD010000181.1:4733-5581 GCA_964506935.1 uncultured Thermodesulfobacteriota bacterium
AATGATATTTGGAAGGGAAATAAAATAGTGAAATCAAAATGTTTGTCTTATAAAAAAATAAGTTAAGCCAAGGAGTAAATGGTTAAGAGATCAAAGATAGAAAAGCTCTTTTCGGACTTCGTGAGTCCTTCACCGGACTATTCGCCGGCACCCTTCTTTTTTCTGAACCTCGAAATGGACCAAAAGATTGTGAGGGAGGTTTTGGGTGAGCTCGTCAAGAAGGGCGTTAGGGGGGCGGTCCTCCACCCGAGGACGGGATTGAAGATCAGGTTCGCAAGCAGTGAATTCTGGAGGAGACTCAAAGCTATAATCAAAGAGGCGAAAGAGTTAGGGATGGTCATATGGCTCTATGACGATTACAACTGGCCGAGCGGCACGGCCGCGGGCCGAGTCATAGACGAAAGGCCCGATTTTCGGGCCGGCGGGATAACCTTCCGTTATACCAGCGAGTACAAAAGGGATGAGAATTGTATCGCAGTCTTCAAGAAGGTGAAGGGTGGAAGGTATGATTTGGTCAGGAAAAAGGGTGAGGGGAAAAGATACCTACGGGCGGATTTCGAGACGATGACCGACACCAACTTCGCCCTAGCGTCGGCTCCGTGGTTCATACATGCGGGGAGGGGGGCATTGGATCTGATGAATCCCGAGGCGACCGAGATGTTTCTCGATATAGTCTATCGGGGTTTTGAAAGGCACCTCGATAAATTCTTCGGTGATCCAATCCGGGGAGTATTTACAGACGAGCCCCAGAATTACCGCCCCTTCCCTTGGACGGAAAAATTCCCAGAACGCTTCAAACAGAGGTTCAACTACGACATCGTTGAGAATCTCCCGTCGCTCGTCGAAGA
>CAZDOD010000182.1:0-5560 GCA_964506935.1 uncultured Thermodesulfobacteriota bacterium
GTCAGTATTTTATCGATCTTCTCACCATAATCCAGTGTCTCATCGTATACAAAGCTGATTTCCGGCATCCTCTTGATTGTAAGCCTGTTTGCAAGGGTGCTCCTGATGAATCCCGAGGCGCTCTCGAGCCCCTTTTGTGTCTTTTCCCTCTCAGATTTGTCCCCGGTCACATTATAAAAGATTTTCGCCCTCTTTATGTCGTTGGATACCTCCACATCGGTAATCGTGACCATTCCAATCCTCGGGTCTTTTGCTTCCATAAGCAAGAGCCGGGAAACCTCCTGTCTGATCAAGTCTCCCAGCCTGCTGGGTCTTCTCCCCGGGCCTCTCATTTCAACATGTCCCCGTCGGAGTAGTTGAGAATTTCAATATGTTGGTCAACCATCTCGGCGATATCTAAAGATTCCATGAAATTGATAATTTTATCGAGCTTGGAATTGACAAAGGAGGCGTCGTTTCCAACCACGCTTACCCCTATTACAGTTCTCTGCCAAAGATCTCCTCCCGCCACCTCTGAGCATGCCGCATTAAACCTGTTCCTTACCTGGGAGGTCAATTTTTTGACCACCTGACGTTTGGACTTGAGAGAGTTTGCATGATGAATGAAGAATTCTATGCGACCCACTCCAACAAACATATAAAGGGCTCCGCCGTCTAAATTTCCGCTGAAACTTCCTCTATCTCGTAAGCCTCGATGATGTCAGCGGGTTCAATATCGTTGTAGTTATCTATCTTTATTCCGCACTCGAAACCGCTGGCCACCTCCTTTACGTCGTCTTTGAAACGCCTAAGTGATGTTATCTTCCCTTCATGGATGACCTGGTTGTCTCGAATGAGCCGAACATTAGAGCCGCGGATCATCTTACCGTCGGTTATGTAGCTTCCGGCCACCGCACCGATCTTGGGGATGTTGAAGATGTCCCTTACCTCGGCCTTTCCAATGGCCTTTTCTACAAGCTTGGGCGCCAACATCCCCGTTATGGCCTTTTTGACATTATCGACACAGTCATAAATGACATTATATAGCCTAATTTCTACATTCTCGTGCTCGGCCAGGTCTGTAACCTTTGGCTCGGGACGAACCGAAAAACCTATAATTATGGCGTCAGAAGCGGATGCCAGCATAACGTCTGATTCTGTAATACTTCCGGTTGCGCTGTGCATTATCACTACCTTGACCTCTTCGTTGGAAAGGCCGATCAAGTTATCAATGAGTGCCTCGACCGATCCCTGGACATCAGCCTTAATTATGAGGTTCAGCTCTTTCATGCCCCCTTCTTGTATCTTCTGATAGAGTTCTTCCAAGGTCACTTTTGTCTGGGGTGCCACCATCTCCTTTTCTTTTGCCTTGAGCTGGCGGTGGGTGGCGACTTCTTTTGCGGTCTTTTCATCGTCAATGACGATCAACGGATCCCCCGCCTCTGGGACACCTCCAAGACCCAGTATCTCCACAGGTTTGGACGGCCCCATAAAAGTTACATGTTCACCCTTGTCGTTTATAAGGGCCCTTACCCTGCCGCTATAGAGGCCGGTAATAAGGTGATCCCCTACCGAGAGGGTTCCCTCTTTTATGAGGACGGTGGCTACCGGACCCCTCCCGCGGTCCAATGTGGCCTCGATGACGACCCCGCGGGCGGGTTTTTTCGGATTTGCCCGAAGCTCCATGACCTCGGACTGGATTATGATCATTTCTAAGAGTTCACCGAGCCCCAGTTGCTTTTTGGCCGATATCTCAACATAGATGGTTTCGCCTCCAAGGTCTTCAGAAACCAATCCGTGTACCATAAGCTCCTTTTTGGCTCTAGCCACATCGGCGTCCGGTTTGTCTATCTTGTTTATGGCGACAATGATCGGGACGCCGGCGGCCTTTGCGTGATTTATCGCTTCTACCGTTTGGGGCATTACCCCGTCATCGGCCGCCACGACAAGAATTACGATATCGGTTACTTGGGCCCCCCTGGCCCGCATAGTGGTAAATGCCTCGTGGCCGGGTGTATCGAGAAAGACTATTTCCTTGTCACCTATTTTAACCTCATAGGCACCTATGTGCTGGGTGATACCTCCGAACTCTTCCCCGACCACGTTTGTCTTTCGGATCGCATCGAGAAGGGTTGTCTTTCCGTGATCGACATGCCCCATAATGGTTACCACTGGGGGCCTCATGGTAAGATCTTCCTCTTTATCCTCCACTTCCTTTATTAAGGTACCTTCTTCAAATGCAACGTTTTCTACTTCATAGCCGAAGTCCTGGGCGACCAGTGAGGCGGTATCTAAATCTATGATATGGTTTATGTTGGCCATCATGCCCAGGGCCATCAGTTTTTTTATCAGGTCACCCGCCTTTACGCCCATTTTCCTCGCCATCTCTCCTACGCTGATTACCTCTTCTATCTTGATGATCCTCTTGCTCGCCTTTGGAGTGGTGATAGCGGGTTTCAAAAAGGTCTTCTTGGCATGCTTGGCCGGTTTTTTTGCAGGTTTTGCCTTTTTCTGGGGCTGGTCCGGGGGTTGCTTTGTTTCACCCCAGATGGCGGCTTGGTCGGACTTGATTAATACCTCCCTCTTTTTCAGTGAACGTATTTGAGATGGTGTCTTTTCTGTAAATTGTGCCTTCTTCTTTCTCTTCCTTTTTTTCTCAGATTCCTTCTTTTTTGATATAACCTTCTCGGTATCTTTAGGAGGTGGAGAAGGCGCTCCCATTTCTTTCGGAATCCCCTCATCTCTTGCGGGTTTTTTTATTATCGTAGGCCTTAAGGCTTGGACGGCCTCTTCTTTTGGAATTGTCTTTATCCTTTTTCTTAAACCCTTTTTACCCTCTTGCGGTTCTTCCTCTTCCTCTTTTTTAAGGGGCTCGACACTCTCCTTTAGTGCAGGACTGACCTTTTTATTCGTTTCTAGGTCTTTCTTCTGTTTTTTCTCTGTATCGACTTCGTCCTTCGGCTTCTCCTCGGCCGTCTCTTTTACCTTGGGTTCAGGGACCGGTTTGGACTCTTTTTTCGCCCTCCTCCTTATGACCGTCGGCTTGATCCTTTCCTCGACCATGTCGGCGCTCTTTTCCTCCTTTATCTTTTCCTCGAGTATCTTGACCTCCTCAGATTCCAGTGTCTCCTCCTCTCCCTCTACAGGGATGCCCATCTCCTGCATCTTATCGATGAGGAATTCACTTTCGATCTTTAATTTTTTCGCCAGTTCAAAGACTTTCATCTTTGCCATAAATGAAATACCCTAAATTATCTATCTACGTATTATTTCAAAATATATAGTACGGAATTTCTATTTATCCTTATACCAAATAAACCGGAGACACCCTTTATAAGCTGTAACCAGTCTATTAGACTAATCCTTTCCCAAAAGCTTTCGTGCCGATTCAATGATTGCCTCGGCTTTCTTCTTTCCTATACCCGGAACCTTGCTCAAATCATCCGCGCTGCTTTCGGCAATCTTTGCCACGTCATCAAATCCCCCATCGATAAGGAGAGAAATGGTTTTATCCCCCACGCCCTCCAAATCCGTCATGGGTATAGACGGCGTCTCTTCATCTCCGACTATTTCGGCGGGGGTCTTCCCATCCATGATGTCCTTTGCGCCTTGATATATATTCTCTGCCTTCTTCGGCCCCAGATTTGGGATTTTAGAGAGGAAGTCAAGGCCGGCTTCGACTACGTCTTTTACCGATACAATCCCCTCCTGATAGAGTATCTCGGCTGTAGCGAGCCCCACGCCCGGTATCGCACCCAATGTATAGATGGCCTCGGCGAATTGTTTTTCCTTTTTTGAAGAGCTCTTGATGTCCAACTTCCATCCCACGAGCTTTGAAGCCAGCCTCACGTTCTGGCCCTTTTTGCCTATTGCGAGGGAGAGCTGATCGTCCGCTACAATGATCTCCATGGCATTTTCGTCTTCATCCATGATGACCTCGGTGACTTCGGCAGGTGATAGGGCGTTGCAGACGAATTTCACGGGGTCGTCATTCCAAGGGACGATATCTATCTTCTCACCGCGGAGTTCCTGGACGATACTCTGGACCCTCGAACCCTTGATGCCGACGCATGCGCCTACGGGATCCACGTCCCTGTCTGTGGAATAAACGGCTATCTTAGAACGTTCGCCAGGCTCCCTCGAAGCCCCTTTAACTTTTACTATGCCTTCGCCGATCTCGGGCACCTCGAGCTCGAATAGTTTTATCAATAGACCCGGGTGGGTGCGGGAGAGGATTATCTGCGGGCCTTTGGATTCCTTCAATACCTCAAGTATATATGCCCTGATCCTGTCCCCCTGTCGATAGCCCTCCCTTGGAACCTGTTCCTTTGGAGGAATAACGGCCTCGGCCCTCCCGAGATTCACATATATGCTGCCGCGTTCAAATCGCTGGACCATGCCGGTGATAAGCTCATTGGTCCTGTCCTTGTATTCATCATATATGTTTTCGCGCTCGGCGTTACGTATCTTCTGGATGATCACCTGTTTTGCCGTCTGGGCGGCAATCCTGCCGAAATCGGATATGTCCATCTTGAAGCCGAGGCTGTCCCCAACGGCGGCCTCGGGGTCGGTTTTTACGGCTTCTTCGAGGGTGATCTCAATCAATGGGTCGGTGACATCTTCAACCACCTCTTTAAATTCAAAGAGCTCTACCTCGCCCAATTCGTCATTGTAAGAGGCCTCTATCTCCCTCTGATTGCCATATTTTTTCTTAGCTGCGGTTACCATGGCAGATTCTATGGCCTCAATGAGGACGCTCTTCTCTATCCCCTTTTCCTTTTCGACCTGTTCTAGAACGTGGTTTAGATTAGAATATATTGTCACCTCGAGACCCTCATTTAAATTTAACTCTGTTTGAGTCTTGCCTTCTTAATATTCTGGAGGGGGATGCCGATCTCTTTCCCCTCTTCAATTTCAATAGAAATAACACCTTTTTTAATCCCTGAGAGTGTTCCGGAAAAATTCTTCCTTCCATCGATCGGATTCTCAGTCGTGATCTTTACTTCGTTATTAATAAACCTCTTGAAGTCTTCTTCCTTTCTCAAAGGTCTATCGATTCCGGGGGAAGAAACCTCCAAAGTGTATGGAACCTCTATTGGGTCTTCTGCGTCCAAGAGGTGGCTTATGGTGTTGCTTATCGTGGCGCAATCTTCCACATCGACGCCGTCTTCCTTATCGATGTAGTATCTAACCAGCCAACTTCCCCTCCCTTTATGTACCTCAACCTCCACGAGGGAAATTTCGAAAAGGGCGCAGGCCCTCTCGCCTGTAGACCACAAAATTTCCTCCAATACATTTTCAGGACCTTTCCTTTCCAATCCCTGCATTGTCTCGCCTGCTGCTATCAAAAATGGCCGATAAAAAATTCACCTTCCCCTTCCCCGAAAAAATTCCAAATGAAGAAGTGGGCGAAGGAGCCCACTTCTTTAAAGCAGACCCAATGTTCAAAATTTATACCATAGTTACCTATATATTCAAGATAAAATCACAATATAAAAACATTGGAGCGGGCAACGGGACTCGAACCCGCGACATCAAGCTTGGGAAGCTTGCACTCTACCAACTGAGTTATGCCCGCATT
>CAZDOD010000183.1:0-5547 GCA_964506935.1 uncultured Thermodesulfobacteriota bacterium
CCCGATGAGCGCCCGAAATTGGAGACCCCACGTCCTCGTCTTTGTCTCCGACCTCATAAACCATTTGGACCTCGTCCGCTTTGGAAATTGGTTCAGCCAGGAGAGGGGTGTTGTTACGGTCTGTGAGCTGAAAGTCGGGGATCTCTTGACAGAAGATATGGATATGATAAAGAGGCGTGCCGAGATGAAAAAGGTGCTGGATGAAGAGGGCCTCGTTGTCTTTCCCGAAATCCACGTCGTAAAAGATGTCGTCGAAGGGATCACAAACGTCGCGCAGGCCAACGGTATGGCGGGTATCGAGAGTAATATGGTGCTTTTGGGATGGCCGAAGGATACGGAGCTACTGTCCGAGTTTTTAAAAATAATGAGGATTCTCGAGAAGATGAATAAATCCTTCGCCATTGGACGTATCGGGGCCCAGAGACCTGTTCAACACCACGGCTCAAACCGGACGATCCATATATGGTGGGGCGGTCTCGAACGAAACGGGGACATGATGCTCCTCTTGGCTTATCTCCTCTCCCGTAACCCGGAATGGCTGAGGACAAAGATAAAGCTTATGAGCATAGCCTCAAATCAGCTGATGAAGGAAGAGACCGAAAGATATCTCGACAAGCTGATCCCAGAAATCAGGATTGAGACCGAGACCAGGATAATAATCAAACCAAAGAGGGGAAGTATCCGGGATCTGATACATAAGGAGAGCAGGGATGCGGACGTTGTGCTCTTCGGCCTCGCAATGCCCAAGGAGGGAGAGGAGGAGGCATATGCCAAACGTCTGGAGGAGCTCGCACAAGACCTCAACACGGTATTCTTTGTGAAGAATTCGAGCCTCTTTATCGGAGAACTCGTAAAACCGACCACGGAAAAAAGAAGAGGCCCATTCTTATCCAGAACAAAAGATCAAACTCCATAGATTAAAAAATATCCAAGATCGCTGTAGACTGAATGCTATGGGAATTAACTCAGATAAACGCTATCAGGAAAGATCATTAAATACAAAAGGAGGCAGACGCCTCCCTATGTAAAGCTACCCCTGAAGACATTCGGAAGACACAAATGACTTCCGATCACAAACCTATCTCTCAGGGATAAATTGATTAATAAAAAAACAGACTATTTAAAAATCTATTTTTTTTCGGATGGTCTTATTAATAAATACCCAACGAGAAGTATAAGCAAAATGTTTAACACAATTATGGATATCTCAGGAACCTTATTGTATTTAAAGAATGGGTATGTTTCAATAAGCATTAGTATTTTAATTTCATATAGTGGATTTAATTTACTCTTTATAGGAAATATCATTTCGTCTACATGACGATTTTCCGGGTCCACCGCTATCAATATTGCATGATGAAAACTCCTGTTCGGCGTTGATTTATCTAAAGTTGCCCCACCCCCCCCGGTTATGATATATTTTGTTTTCTTACTGTCGATACGCAGGTATGAATGGAAATGCCCTGTGAAAACATAATCTACATTGTATTTATCCATCATTTTTACAAATTTTTCCTCTGATGGAATTACATCCTTCCTTCCAAAACTTGATATAGAGTTTGGCGGTATATGCATGAAAACGAACTTCATACGAGGAGAATCTCCACTCTGTGATAAAACATCCTCCAAATAATCTATATAGGTATCATCTCCATAATCGTTTACTCCCACGAAAAGACATCCCGCGTAAGTAAAGTGAAAATTCAAAGGACCGTAAGTATTTTCAAAATCCTCGACTTTAAAGGCGTTTATTTTATTCATTCTTTCTTCTGTCACAGCAATATCATGGTTCCCGGCTATAAGTAATAGTGGATATCTTATGACTGGTCCAGAAAACTGATTTATGAAAAAGTTATGATCCTCTATCACGGCATTTCTAGCGAAGTCTCCTAATAAAACACTAAAATCTGGAGTAACTGGAAATTCTACATTTTTTAAAAAATACTCTAAAGAGTATTCCAGCTTGTTATCACCAACCACAAAAAACGAGAAAGGTCGAAGACTGACATTTTCTTCATTTAAATTGCTAATGTTTTCTCTATTCCCCAACAAAGGATCTGTTTTTATATTTTCTAGCTTACTACCAAAAAAAATTGATGAAAGCAAGAATAACAGTGACAAAACCAAAACAATAAAAACTGCTACTAAAGTAAGTCGTTTCATATCTTATCCTCCTGAATTTCAATATAACAATATAGATTCAATTTGTCAATAGCAAGCCTACTAATTCTATTGATCTTTCCAAAATCCTTATATTGTGAATTACTTTATCAATAGCAGTTGGATTTTTTGATTTAGTAAGTTTTCATATTTTAATAAATATTTTGGGAGAATTAGGCCTTGTAATGTCTTTGAAAATTTGGCCACAAAAAAAGGGGCACAGGCCAAAACCCGTAACCCCTAAACAACATTGGTCGGGACGACTGGATTTGAACCAGCGACCCCATGACCCCCAGTAGGATTTTCTCGCAACTTTATTCAATAATTTTAATAACTTATCAAAACTCAAAAAGACCAAAAACGACCAAAAAAGGCCTAAAAAACAGGAGTTTTGTATCATTTTTGTATCAACTTTTTACTAGGTTTTTGTGTTTTTCTCAACTCAGAACGAGTTACTCATAAAGGGGGCCTGAAAATGGCCCCCTTTTTTAGAAAGAAACAAAACCCGTCTTCTTTTTTCTTTGTAGGCTTCGGAGATTCAATCAATAAGAAAATATCATGAGTGAATATGCACCAAAATCTTATAAGGATGAACTTATTTTTTGAACTTAAAAAGATATTTTATCTATCTAATTTCTTTCTGAAGTAATCTAAAAGTCGCTTACGACGAACAGCATCTTAAATGATTACTATTGTATCTTCACTTGAAAAAATCTAAAATATGACTTCTCGCACGATATCTTCTCTGTCTCTTTCTGCTACATCATCGATTAAATGCCGTACGTAATTAACAAGTCTCTTTCGCTCCTTTGTAAAGAAATTGATGATATGTCTTCTCTTTTCTAATATCGTCGTGCTTTTTAAGATGAAATAACACTATTTTTATTGCATAAATTTTTACTATTCTCAGGATAAAATCTCTTGTAAGCGGAACCAATTATCCTTATTTTTAAAAAACATGACCCCCTGTATTTCCCTTAACATATCATGGATTGACCTTGACATATCAAAAAAGAACGATATATCATAGAAAGCGAAAATTGCTTTTTTTATAATATTTTTAGGGGTATGTATGAAAAAACAGAGTTTTTTTAAGAGATTTTTCACCCCGGTTTTAATTGTATTTTTCTTCATGACCCTGTCATGGCTCACCTATAATATCGCTTGGAAGCTAGACAATGTAAAACTCCATCATCTCCTGGCAGATATATCCGGCCCGATCCTTTTGGTTTCGGTGGCTCTGGGGACACTTTTCGTTTATCCCATGGCGTATTTTCGGGGCGCACCGGCGTCGGAACGAATTATCGCCTCATTTGTCAATCCCCTAATCTGGATGACCAAGGAATTTTTCCGCATGCTGACCGCATTTACCGTATCGGAAGCATTCTATTATTACCTTAACCCGTTACACGTCTGGCTCGTTTTGGGAACAATTGCCCAGATAAGCCTTATGGAATTAATCTGCCGTTCCCTGGCAAAACGGCGGGGTGAGGCAAAAAAGGCCTTCAGCCTTCCCGTATTCGCAATCCTTGTCGTCAGCATCTTTTTAGTCATCGTCCTTTATGCCTGGGGCAGAGGGGAAAACGTCTTTAGCTTTTACCTGGATATGTATCGGGAGATCTTTGGCCCAGGGATTGGTGTAGCGCCCCTTTAAAACTAAAAATCGAGGTGTATCATGACTGATGAAAAATATAAGAATATCTTTCTCAGCAATCTTACCAGAAGAGACATGCTCAAAGCGATGGGGACTGCTTCTGCGGCAGGGATACTGGGCCTTTCGCTTCCCCACATCGCATCGGCGGCTGCAAGAAGAAGCACTCCCAACATCGTCTTTATCCTGAGCGACAACACTAGAGCGGATTTCATGGGCTTTCGGGGGCACCCCTTTATCCAGACTCCCTCCCTCGACCGCCTGGCGGGAGAGGGAATCGCCTTCAACAATGCTTTTTGCACCACTGCCTTCTGCAGCCCATCCCGGGCAAGCTTTTTGACCGGGACATATGCCCGCACCCACGGCGTCCTCAATAACAGCACACCCTGGACGGGAAAAAAGACGGTTTTTTTGGAATATCTTAAAAATGCCGGGTACGACACCGCCTTTATCGGTAAATTTCACATGCCCGGTTCAGGGCTCCCCAAAATGCCCTTTCTTGATACCTTTGTTTCCTTTACCATCAAGGAAAACCAGGGACAGTATTTCAACTGCCCCCTGGTGGTCAATGGGAAACCGGAAATGTCCCGAAAGCCTTACTTAATCGAAGAGTTAACTGATCGCGCCATCGAGTTCATTGATTCCAGTCATCAAAACCCCTTCTGCCTTTACCTCTCCTATAAGACCGCCCATTTCCCGTTTCTCCCTCCCAAGGATCTCGCGGGTATGTATAGCGATGAGGAGGTCCCAACTCTCCCCGAGGCGGATTCCTGGCTGGGCAGGACCAACGGGAACGTGTTCGAGGGAACGATGATGGGTTCGGTGGAAAGCCTTTACCGGCGCTACTGCGAAGCCATCACCGGGATGGATCGGGAAATTGACCGGGTTTTGAAAAAGCTCGACGAATCGGGCCTGAGCGATAACACCATCGTCATCTACGCCGGCGACAACGGCTATCTCTGGGGCGAGCATCACCTCATCGGTATTAACTGGCCCTACGAGGAATCTATAAAGCTCCCCTTCATCGTCCGCTGCCCGTGGCTCGTCGATTCCCCAGGATCGACCCGCTCCCAGATGATTCTCAATATCGATCTTGCTCCGACACTTCTCGAACTCGCGGGGTTCCCCATCCCCGAAGACATGGAGGGTGAAAGCTTTATCCCCGTCCTGACCAATAAATCGGCAAAGGGGAGAGCAGCGTGGCTCTATGAATATTACAAATATTTCCCCGAAAACGTCCCGTCAATGATCGGCGTTCGAACCGATACTCATAAATATTTTGAATTTGAAAAGGGCCTGAAACCACAGCTCTATAACCTGGCCCTTGACCCGAAAGAAAACAACAATATTTATGGGACTCCGGAGGGAGATGCGATCCTGCCGGAGCTATTGGAGATGCTCGAAACCCTCAAGGAGGGAAAACGTCTGTAATACCCGGAAATTTCTCCAGATATAAAAGGGGGAGCCCATGGGCTCCCCTGTCTTTTGATAGACCGTAAATCTTGTTTTTTTTACTGTCTTCCTTCTATTCTTCTTCGGAGTTCCCTTACCTCCTTGAGCCTCCTGACCTTATCACTGGTTGCATCTCTCCTTGTATCCAGAGTGAGCCCGTTTTTGCCAGCTTCGAGAAAGGGCTTCGACCACCGATAGTACATACAGGGTGGGAGAGATGCTCTCTCTACTGCAGAGGGCTGTTATCTCAATCTCGCCCCGAAGACCTTCGAGGACGATGCGAA
>CAZDOD010000184.1:0-5530 GCA_964506935.1 uncultured Thermodesulfobacteriota bacterium
GTAACTTGTACCGCATCGCTGTCGCAGGATGGCGGATATCCTACGCTGTTGAGAAAAGTGAGCTGATCATCCTTATCATCGAGGTGGCTCCCCGAGGGGATGCCTATCGCTTTTGAGCAGGGGAGGTCTCTTGCCAACACAGGCCGGGGACCTTTTGCTTGTGCCGGATCTGCTGGCACAAGCAGACCCCTGGGATCAACCTTCTGGGGACCCAGGTCTTCCACTGTCTGGAGGTAAGCATGTAGGACGTCGCGATCGATCCACCAATCCCGCCCTTTCTTCGCCGCCCCGATCTTACCCTGGCGAGCCAGGCGGCGCACCTGTTCGACGTCGTAGCCTGAATACGCGGCGGCTTCCTGGGTGGTCATCCACAAGTGCAGATCCTTGAGTTTGGTCTCCGAACAACTGGAGGACGGTGATCTGGGAGTGTCTCTGTCTTGATCCATCAATCGCAACCTCTCTTTAGGGTATCGATCTTCCCCTGGCATTTTTGGATGAGCACGCTTTACTCCGGCCTATGTGCCCGAAGCCTGAACAATTCACCGACCAATTCATTCCGCCGAGGACCGCGTGGCTCCGATTTGAGCTGCCTCTGGATCTCGATATACCGCGCCCGAATCTGGCGTAACTCGGGGCTGTCATAGGTCTCGGCGGCCCATTGCAGTGCGGGGGCATCCCACACGGCCCAAATTTCGGGCGGCACGTATTCCACAAAATCCTTCTGGGCCCAGTTCGAGCCGTGCCAGATATCCAGCTCTTCCTGATCCCGGCCCAGCAGGTAGGGGATCAGATAGAGGTTCGACAGCATGGTCTGGCGCAGTTTGTCGATAGCCCGCTCTCTGTCCCCGGAGCGATAGAGGGCCAGCGTCCAACACAAATAGTGGACCGGCTCACCCATGTCATCTGGACAGGTTCGTTCGAACCAGGCAAAAGACTCGAGGGCTCCTGCCAGATCGTCCATGAGCAGATACAGGGGACCGAGCAGGTAGCGTTTGCCATAGCCATCGTCGATGGCCCCATACGTTTCGAGTTCTTTGCGCAGTCCTCGCTCATAGCTCCGGATCCGTGCCCTGATCTTTTTGGGATCTTTGGGGAACTGAGACATCTATGCTTTTCCTCCAAGTGCTGCCTCCAGGCAGCCTTGCTCATACACCAGCGCGAGGGTGCCCGATAGGTAGCGTTCAACCGCCATATCTCTTGATCCTGTATACAGCGGCCTCCAGATAGTCACATATTTCGCCCAGTTCTTCACGCTGTCTTTTGCTCCGGGCGTGGTTCGATTCGGCAGCAACGAATCCGGTCAACTCTTCAAGTTGCCTGAGTGTCAGCAAAAGTTCGATCCCATCATTGTATTCTGTCGCCGATTCCAATTGTCTCCGACATGCCATTGCGATGAGGTCGTTCTGAGTCAGAAGGTTGTACTCATATGCGGTCAGCTCGACCGAATACTCTGTAGCTACCATGCCCGCCATCCTCGTTTCTCCAGCCAGGCAATCGCTGTTTCGATGTCCCCACTCTGATTGGGCCTGATGGTGTACGCTCCCCATTGGCCGTCTCTGAGGGCATACAGGCAAGTCCCAGAAAACGGCCCGGACAGACTGTATGCCGTAAACTGCACGAGAACCCGCGTCCGGTCCTGGCTCGCTTCGACGATCTGCGGCTGGCGGTGATAGACGTACCATTGGCGCGGCTCGGTGAGTACGTTTATGGGAATGCCAAAGAAGTGAAACAGGGCTTCCTGGGCTGTGCATTCGTGGCCTGTACTGGCATAGATAAAGCGCAAGCCTTCCAACATCCTGATTTCAAGGCGCTCCAGGTCCCCACCCGCTTCACGCAGGCTCGCGTCCAACGCTCCCAGCCCATGAAAAGTCCCTTTCGTGTCGCTCGCAATCTTGCCGACGACCTCCTCGGCCGTTCCGCGCACGAACTCGTACCAGTTTCCTTTGTTCTTTTCTACCTCAAGCACCAGGTCCTTTTCCGCGTCCTCAAGAGGCGTTGCCCGGCCTATCACTTCTATCTCGGGGCGCTCGTCGGGAACCGGCCACACTCGCTCAAAGTAGAACCGGCCGCGAAGTGCCCGCGCACGCATGCCTAGCGCGGTCAAAACCGGAGACGCCTGGATGCCTTTGCGGAAAACATCAAGGATTTGTTTCTTTTCCTCGTCGGAGAGAGGCCTGACCTTGGGCCGTGGTATCCTTTCAGGCCATTGCCGTTTCCAGCCCATGCTCACCTCGACAAAGACTACATGAGGGCAGGTCTTTGAGGATCATGGATATGCTTCTGACCCTGCCCTGAGAGCTCCTTCAACAGTGCCATCCAGGTATTCAGCGCCTGGAAACATCCATTCGTCAGGATCGTAGCGCTCATCGCTGTACTTGTAGATTGCAAACTCCCATTCATCTACTTTGCCCGTGTATTTCAAACGACAGATTGGATGGATTGTGCCGAACGTCTCCCTACCCAGATACACGTAATCGCCTCGATAGCGGATGCGATAGAAATAATCCGGGTCCTGTATGATTTCGTTGTTGAATCGGTTAACCGTTTCTTCAAGCTGCCTCTTTATGTTCTCGGGAATTCCCTTTCTTGCCATCTACCTCATCCAAAATCCAATGCTAGTGGGCTGACGGATTTGATTCCTCGATACGCTTTGTAAAGTCATCCACTACAGGTTCTGTTGCATCCACTCTGCAAGCCCTGATTCCAGGGCTTGCAGAGCCTCATCCAAGGTTGTGTATCTGCGTTCGCCCTCCCAAATCATTCCACCAATGTCCAGAGCCCGCACAAATGATTGACTGTACTCATCCTGTCCAATCTCAATCCAACCCTGGTCTCTTACCCAGGAAGCGATGTTGGGATATGTTTCTTGAAATCGACTGGTCATTGGTTCAGCCTTCTAACTGTCAGAGTCGTTGCCTCTTGTTCGGCGAATGCCCGCCAACAATGTCTACAAAGTCACCGTCTTCGCTGTGCCGATCCTACCCTGGCGAGCCAGGCGGCGCACCTGGTCGACGTCGTGCCCCGCAAGTTGCCCTCACTTGGAACGGGGGTTGCTGTTTCTGGTGATTTCTCTGCTGATACTTCACTTCTCCAGTTCCCACCACTCAGCATCCGCCTCTGCAAAATCTGACATGGTTTCGCGCAAATCGGCCAGGAAACAGGGATCATGAGCCGCCTGCCGCATCCTCTCAAGCTTCTCCACATCGCTGGTGACTGGAAACTGCTGCTCCAGAACCCCTTCCACCAGTGCGAATTGTTCCAGGGGCAAGATCACACCCACACGCTTGCCCGCCGAATCCGTGATAAACTGACGTTTCAGAATCACCTCACTCACGCTCCCTCCTTCCACGCCCGCCACATTCCAGGTAACTTGCCGCTCCCACCTGTAGATTCATCGACCCCTTCTCGTATTCTCATTATGCTATGAGATAGGGCTTCGAGTCAATTGCCAAGAGAGGGACTCCAAGAAGACACTCCAAAACATTTTCTACCACCCTCCGCTCTGGTGTATCCCCGTCACTCTTGCACCCAGCCATAGTGTTCGGGCTCGAACTGGAGCACTTGCGCAAAGATGTACAGGTAGTCCAACAATTCCCCTATGGGTGTAGAAGCCCTTGTTCCACGTCTCCCGGAACTGGCACCCGTGCCACGACCTGGGGCCAGAGCTCGATGGGCGGCGCCATGACGAGGTCCTCGGCCAGGCGGATGGTCTCCAGATCGTCGTGAAGGTAGGGCCGCTTGCCGCAATGCAGAGCGTCGCAACTGATGCGGATGCCTGGGCCACATCGCCTCCAGGGGCAGGTTCTTCCCAGGTACTGACCACGGGGATCGGCCAGAAATACCTCCCCGCCCCGGCCGAAGCTCTGAGCGTGGCCCTGCAGCTTGCGTCCCAGGGTGGCCAACGGCGTGAGGTCCATGTCATCCGTAACAGTTACCAGCAGATCGGCATCCTTGGGATCGGGCTCCTCCGTGGTCAGTGAGCCGATCAAGGCGATACGGGTCACTCCGGACAATTGGTTGGCAGCCCGCACAAAGGCCAAGACCTCGGCCAGAAGCCGCTCACGGGCAGTGGGCTCTGCTGGCCCAGGCTCCGTCGCTGGCGGAGGCTCAGGTTCAATGGGTTCTATACCTTTAGACTCCAGCCAGTCCAGTATGCGCGCTCTAATCCGGTCGTCCTGGAAAGCATACCACCGTTTCTCCTCGCGGTAGTGACCGGCAAGCACGTCCTTGAAGCGGCGGAACGCGCCCCGGCCCTCGATGGCCTGCCAGAGCCGATCCTGCAGACGCTCATCCTGGATGGTGAGAATGAAGCGTTCCATATCCCGGTAGCCCTCGTGGGAGTCGGCCTCTGGCACGCCGATGTAGCGGCTGCCATAGAAGCGGTCAACCCGGTCGGCCTCAAGCAGATCTTCCTTCTGCCAATCGGCCAAGTCATAGTCCTGGAGCACATCAGACAGTTCCACCGGTGCTTCCGAGTCGGGATCATAGGTCTCTTCATAGATGCTCTCCAATTGCCAGCGTGTCTCCTGGGTGATCCAGACGACCTGACCGGTCTCCAGGTCCAGGTAATAGCTTCTTTCCCACGTGGCATCCTCGAAAGCCATGGCCAATTCGCCGAGGTCTATTTGGAGCTTTTGCATCTCAACTCCGAAATCATTTCCTCGGATTGCCCAAGACATTCTCGTTGTAGATGCTCTTCTCCTCAGCGAGGAACTTGAAGAACTTTCGGGTGGTGCTCTTGAGTGAAGCCGGATCACATCGGTCGAGGACCTTGCGCCGGTACCACTGAAAGAACTCGGTGTTCACCATGCCTTTGCGAATGGTAGCGAAATCATCGGCGTCTGTATACTGCGTCAGGTAGACGATAAAGATCTCTATGTTCATCTGGTGTTTGTTGATGGTTCGTTTAGTGAGACCTTGATCGTGCAAGTGGTCAACAAACTCAGGGGCCAACGCTTCTGCCTGGGCTTTGAACGGAGCACGTATGTCCTCCCTGGCTTTGAGCGCTGCTATGTACTCATCGACGCTTTCGAACTCGAGATCGCCAGAAATCACTTTGGGCATTCTAGTTCCTCCTCATCGCTCTTCTCAAGACTTACGTGGCTCAAGATGCCGTGGGGTTGCCCGCTGCATCGGTGATCAACTGACGTTTCAGGACCACTCCACTCACGCTGCCTCCTTCCACACGCACCAAACCCCAGGCCGCTTGCCGCTCCGACTGCTAGATTCATCGGCCTTTTTCGCACCCCCATTATACCCAATGGCGTCCACCGTCCTCCTCATCGAAAAGCGGCTCCCTGCTGTGCTCTGGGCAATGCGGACGACAACCCCCAACTCAATATCGAAGACATCAAAAAACGCCAGTATGTCGCTGGCGCCTTTGTTTGTGAGGCTCACAGGCCCGGGAGGATTAGGGCGTTTCCTGGCGGGCCGGGCCAAGACCGGCCCGGCCGTCTTCACATTCGAGCATAATATCGAGACAGGGCAAAAACCACCACATCAAACCACCAAACCCCGCCCATATTCTCCG
>CAZDOD010000185.1:0-5521 GCA_964506935.1 uncultured Thermodesulfobacteriota bacterium
AACGTATATGTTGAAGACGGCAAGGCATTTCCTGTCTATAACGAAGAAGAAGGCAAGTGGTACTCGGTTATTATCATAGGCTACGATGAAAACGGAAACCCCATCTGCCGTCTCGGACTGCCGACGGATCCAACCCAGCCCGGCGACCCGCTTAAAAATGATGGTGGAGATGGGGATATGGGTGATGACCTTGATGACACTGATATTGCCGCTGACTCGGTACCTAATAAGTGATAAAATAATGGCTTATGATAACTCAGGTCCGCATTAGGCTTGGTTTACGGTGATATGGATGATAATAGGTGGGGATGATCTGATTTGCGGTTAGGTGGATTATAAGTTTCAACTAAACAACTAAATTAGTCTTTCAGAGGGGGAGAAATCCCCCTTTTTTTAAAAAAAATATAGACGAATTTATATTACAACCACTTACGATAACCGAGAATACCTAAAATTCAAACCAATTTACTGTCTCTATCAAACAATTCTTCTATGGATAGCGAGGGAGGTCTCTTACCTTTCCGAAGAACTCCTCCACTCCGAGGCTCCGCATCTCTTCGTTGTTCCTCCTCCACCTATCCTTGAGCCTGTCGGAAAGGCCCGGGTCTTGACAGGGAAAATCTTCGCATTGAAAACAAAAATCGACCCCCTTCTCTTTTACGCAATCCTTCACATGACAGGCGAAAAAGACACAATCGCCCGTACGGCAGGAACGACACGACCCACTGGAGAAATAGTCCAAGATTTTTCGGAAGGCGCCGTAATTCTCAAAGACAGGATTAAACATCGATAACCGCTCCGCGTAAGAACCGAAATTCGGTCCCAGTAAATCCGAGAGCTCCTCGCTCAGGTGCCTGATGTCCCCGTCGATGTGCGCCAGACACTTTTTGCAATTAAGCCCGCACGGAGCGATGTGAGAAAGTACCTCTTGATAATCCATGACCTATCCCTCGTATTGAAAACATTTCTGTCTTTCAGTATAGATGCAATTTCACGGATCGGGGTGCGGCACAAAAACCATTTTTTTGACTTGTTTTAAAACAATCAAGAAAAGCCACAAAAGGGTTCCCGACCCGGAAGTAACAGACGACGGCTATTTAATCCCGGATGATTTTTTTTACTAACAGGGAAGCCTCAATGATTGATCACAACCTCAAATCCAAAATCCTCGAAGATCGCGACATAATCATCGAGCATATCGCCGGACAGCTCCCCCATATCCCGATATTCTTTCTCCCGCCCCAGCTTCTCATACTTGCTCTTTGCCATGCGGTTATATGGCATCAGGTGCACGGGCCCTTCATATTGTGTCTCTTTTAAAAATATACAAATTTCTTTTATGGAAACGGAATCTGCGTTAAAGCCGGGGATCAGGGGAATCCTTGGAATGATACGTTCGCTCCCCCCGTTTTTTGTGATGATCCTGAAGTTTTCGAGGATCACGCCGTTATCCACTCCGGTGAATTTTTTATGAACCTTGACGTCGGTGTGTTTTATGTCAAACAAAAAGAGGTCGACTTTTTCGATCAGGGTCGATATTAATTCCGTCCTGAAATATCCACATGTCTCAAGGGCGATATGAATGTTGTTTTCTCTGAGGAGATCCACGGTCTCTAAAAGGAATTCTCTCTGCACCGTGGGCTCGCCGCCGGTGATCGTCACACCCCCCGAGGATTCGTCGAAGAAGGGCTTATCTAGTACTACCTTTTGCAGGATATCGGTTGCGCTCATTTCACAGCCGATTTTTTCGTGGGCGCCATTCGGACATGCCTCCCCACACAGACCGCATGCAACACATCGCCCGTAGTCCCGCTCGATCCCGCCGTCTGTCAGTGTCAGGGCGTCGTTCGGGCACGCCTCGACACAACTTTCACAACGGGTACACTTGTCAGCGATGTAGCCCATTTCGGGGCTTTGCCGCTGCGACTCCGGGTTGTGGCACCACCTGCATGATAGAGGACACCCCTTTAAGAACACGGTGGTCCGTATCCCCGGTCCGTCGTAGATCGCATAGGGCTGGATATCAAAGACGATTCCCATTTTGCACTAAACGTTCTTCGAGTGTTCGGAGCGGGAGATGATCTCGTCCTGTATCTCTCTTCCGAGGTCGACGAAATACGCGCTGTACCCACCGACCTTTACGATGAGGTCACTGTAATTTTCGGGTTGGGCCTGAGCAAGCCTCAAGACCTCGGTCGATGCAACGGTCGGCTGGAGCTGTTCACCCCCGAGCTTGAAGTATGTTTTTATAAGGGACGAATATTTTTCCCTCGCCTCATCGCTCTCACCGATGGCCGAGGGATGGAGTCTGACGTTGACGGCGCACCCCAATACATCTGTAAAATCGAGCGCCGCGACCGACCTTAAAACCCCGGTAAGCCCCCTGCTATCGACATTGTAGGGATTGCAGCTAGCGGCATAGGGGGTAGCCGCCCTTCTCCCGTCGGGGGTTGCGAGGGAAACACGGCCGTCGAAGGTATGGGACGTCATGCTGTTGATAAACGGCGCATACGGCCCGCCCTTTAGGGTCCTGTATCTATATGTATCTTGAAAAAGCTCCTTTGTGAGATCATGGGCGATGGCGTCAGACTCCGGATTGGCGTTTCCCCATTTGCCGTCCAGCGCCTTTATCATCCGGTGGATATCCTCATATCCAATAAAATTATTATCGATGGCGCTAATTAAGGTTCCAAAGTCGAAGGCCCGCTCCTCGAAAACGAGCTTTTTGATGACATAGAGGGAATCGACGACATTGGCGATGCTGTTCATAAAGAGTATCCCTTCGAGGTCGTAGATGGCGCCCCCCATTGTCACGTCCCGTTTTTTTTCTAGGCACCCCCGTATAAAAAGCGAGATGTATGGCGCGGGGAGCTCTTCGGCATAGAGGCGATCGCGGATATGGGTGGCATCAAAGATGAGCTTTGTCATGTTCTTCGCCTGAGACACATAGGCACCGAAGAACTCATCGAAGGACGAGAAGGTGTCGGGATAGCCGGTCTTGAGGCCCACATCACAGACCGTCCCCACAAGGGTCTTCCCGTTGCCGTTCCTTAGCGTCATGTCAAGCGTTCGCGCCATTAGAAGGGCCGAAAAGCCTATCCCCCCGGTCTTCCCGGGGGCGCACATATCCACACATCCAGTTATGGCGTAGTCGTTGGAATCGGGATCGGAAAATCCCCTCTTTTTCATCGCGGCGACAGAAATCTCGTCATTCATCAGAGAGATGCTCGATGTCCCGTTGTAGTGGAGGTCTGCGACCTTCAGGATCAGTTCTCTGGGTGAATCTCGATGAATCCTGACGACGATATTGAGGGCCGTCTTCGAGCGGTGCGCCGCCTCCAATATGAGATAGGTAAGCTCGTTCGTGGCATCTTTCCCATCAGGCGTGAGGCCACCGAGAGTTACGGGCTCCGACCCTTCGTATCTCTGGCCGAAGATCCCCTGATAATTCGAGTCGGGGCGCATATTGTGCGTCATAACCTTGAGGAGTAGCTCTTCGAGTATCTCCCGCGCCTCGTCCCTCGTGATCTTACCCTCGCGGATGTCCGTCTCATAGTAGGGATAGAAGTATTGATCGAGGCGGCCGGGGGCATGTACGTTGAACGGTATGGCCAGTTCGACCGCAGTCTTTATCGTCCAATAGGACTGGACAGCCTCCCTGAAATCGCCAGCCGGAAAAAGCGGGGCCGAGGCGGTGTTCTTTACCATGAGGGCGAGGATTTTTTTTCGGTCGGGATTTTCCTCGCCTTCATAGGTCTTTTTTAGATACTCGTGGAGCCTTTTGGCGAAGGTAATGACGCCGTCGATGGCGATTTCCTGTGACCGCAAAAAATGAAACTCCTCCTCGGTATGATCTCCGTCTTTGATTTTCTTTTTTAATTCTTCCTGTATTGCATAAAGTCCCTTTTTCATCGGCGTCTCGTGATCGAGGATCAGGTGTCCCTGCCAGACCCCCATCGCGGCGCCGAGCGAGATCACGATGTCTTTTCTCGAAGTCGTGGAAGGGAGCGACGCATAGAAGCTCTCCATATCGCCTCTGAAGACACCTCCTTCTATAAGCCGTTCTTTGAGTTTATCGGCGATGGTCTTTCCGCGCCAGAATGGGAGGAGTTTTTTGAGGAGGATTTTTTTATCTACCCTTTTCACCATACACGGGTTGATCTCTCTTTTTGCCATCGTGGTCGTCCCTATTGAAGGCATCGCTGCACCGACGGCGCTCGTTTCTTTTAGGCTTTTAATCAAAGAGGATATCCCGTATTTCTTTATCATGTAGAAAATGAACTTAAGGTTTCCCCTTAGGATGTATAACAGCATCGTCCGCTTTTTCAGCTCGACTCGAAATACCTCGTTAAAGAGCCCCCTCTCTATGTCGATCGGGACACCGAGGAAGTTTTCGGTCCACGTCCCGGCAATGCGGTCGTCGAAATCGACATGAAAATCCATCTTCTCATAGACGTTTTTCATCGCAAGCGCCACACGCTCGGCGGCGGAAAGCCCGCTGTCTTCGGTCTCAATCCAAGATTCGGTGTAGAGCTTAGCCCGCTGGATGGAGATCACCGCTATCTCCTTCAGGTAGCGGCGTCTGAGCCTCGCTATCCTGTCGCTCGTATTTGTATCAGCGTCCATTTTGCACCTCTATTTTTTTGCCTTATCCCTCGCCTCGATATCGCGAAGTATCTTTTTGTGCATCGAGGCGTTTATCGGAAAGAGCGAAATAAAAATAATCCCCAATATGATAAATCCCACCGGGATCAGTGTCAGGAGGAGACGTATCCCCATAAGCGAGGTCTCGGTCTGCTCGACGTTCGCGACGTATCCGACGTGTTTGAGCACAAGCCCGACTATAAATGCCGCCAGCGCCGCCGGAAATTTCTGGCAGAAGAAAAACGCACCGTAGATCACGCCCTCCCTCCTGAGCCCCGTCTTCCACTGGGAATACTCAACGGTGTCGGGCACCATCGACCACGCCGAAAGCCAGTTCGTCGCCATGCCCGCCGCCCCGAGGAAAAATAGAAATAATGTGAGGTATATATTCTTTTCCCCGAAAAAGAAGAGAAGAACGAGGACCACAGCGAAGCTTCCGATCCCGAGGTTGTATGCGTATTTCTTGCTCTTTTTCGTCGAGATTTTGACAAACAGCGGCATGAAAGCTATAGCCGTGACAAACAGGCACAGGAACGCCAGCGGTATCATCGCCTCGTTTTTGAGGTTATATTTGAAGTAGTAATTGACCACCGCCGCCGTGATCATAACCGCCGTGAGGTGAAAGACGGTTCCCGCGGCAAGGATCAAGAACGGCTTATTTGAGAATATCACCTTGAGGTTATCCAGAAACCTCGGGTCTTCCTTCTTGGGATGCGATACCCGCTCCCTGACCGAAAGAAACGTGATAATGAGGACAATCATGATTATAAGGCCGTATATGATTCCCATATACCGAAATCCGAGGACCTGATCCCCTTTCCCCAGGAGATCCACAACCGGGCGTGTCGCGGCTGCGGCAATGAGCACCCCGATAATG
>CAZDOD010000186.1:0-5497 GCA_964506935.1 uncultured Thermodesulfobacteriota bacterium
TAGAGACCGACGGCGAGCGCGACGGTGAGCGTGACTGCGGCGTAGACTCTGGACTGGCCAACAGTCATGAACCCGTGCGTCAGCGGCTGCGGACCGTACCGGGACCTGAAATAGTTGTCCTTGTCCACCCCCCGCATATAGTCGGTATAGTCATTAAGCAAGTTGTTGGTGCCGTGGGCCATGACCAGGCCGAGAGAGAGCAAAAGCCAGACCCATAGATTGAACTGGCCCGCCTGCAGAGCCAGGAGACCGGCAATGGTCGCCGATATGAAGGATAGGACCAGGGCCATGGCCCGGGTAGCGATGAGCCACCGAGAGATCAGGTCCAGGCGATCCCATTCTTCTTTGTCAATGCGCGGCACCCCCTGCAGGGCCTTCATCCACATGGAAACGTTGATTTTCATGAGTTCCTACTCCAGTTCCCGGCGTATGGGAGGTCTCTAACACCAGGGCTACTGTGCCCTGCATTGGCGCAGGCAGCAACCCGCTCACTGTTTCGACCGCAGGAAGGCGATGGCATCCTCGATGTCCTGGGTACTCAGGCTCTGACCCCAGGCGGGCATGGCGGTCCCGCGATACCATTGGAAATGGTCTGCCGGTAGTATTCATATGGTCATCTACCGATGGCACGCATAGGTCCTTCTCTCCTTCAAGACATGCGTTGTTCGCAATCGTCAATCTCCGAGATGGAGCGTGTTTCCAACCACTGACTATGAGTGAGCGATCACGTGGGGCACCCGGTCAACCTGCCATGCACATGGCGTGAGGTGATCCGGTGCCCCTGGATTGTATCACAGACAGCAGGATAATGCAAAGATCGGGTATTGGGGATTGGCAACTGAAGTAGAAACCCCTTTTGCAGCATTTCCCAGGCAAGATATTCAGGCGAGCCCAGCCAAGGGAAATGGGTTTGCCTGAATCGCCGGCTGATGGTACAATGGAACTCCTACAGCAACGATGCTGAGAAGCTCTTCGGGGGTAAGCAATGAAAGATCTGAAACTGTGGCTTGGGCCCATGCGAGTCGATTTCCTGTATCTGGACGTGGCCTGTGTCCTGCTGGGGGCAGCGACCGCCGTCTGGACCCATGGCCACATCAACCTCTTTTATTGGATCCTTGCTTTTGTTGGAGGCGTCTGCGCCCATATCAGCGTCAATACGTGGAACGAGTACTATGATTTCAGGAGTGGCCTGGACCAGACAAGTGAGCGCACGCCGTTTAGCGGCGGCAGTGGAACTTTGCAAGAGAGACCCGACATAGCCCCGATAGCGTTCCGCATCGGAGCGGTCTGCCTGGCTATCACCTCAGTGATAGGGATCTATTTCTTGATCGTTCGCGGATGGGCTCTCTTGCCCCTGGGCGCGCTTGGCATTCTGGTTATCGTGGTATACACACACTGGATCACGCGCCTTCCCCTCATCTCGCTGATCGTCACCGGACTGGGCTTTGGACTGCTTATGGTCACGGGCACATACTATGTGCTAACCGGCCAGTATTCGTGGACGGTTGTGTTTGCCTCACTGGCGCCCTTTTTCCTGGGGAATTGCCTGCTGCTCCTGAATCAGTACCCGGATGTGGAAGCGGACCGGAACGCGGGCCGGCGGAACTTGCCGATCGTGATTGGCAAGCAGAAAAGCAGCATCGTCTATGCATTTCTGCTGGCGGCGACCTACCTCTCGATCGTAGCCGGCGTGTGGCTTGGCTATCTGCCATTCGCCACTCTACTGGGGCTTTTGACCCTTCCGCTGGCTGTGCTCGCAGCCGTGGGCGTCCGCCGCTACGCCGACGATCTGCCCAATCTGCTCCGATACATGGGGTTCAACGTCTTGCTCAATATCGTGACCCCTGTGCTGATGGCCCTTGGCTTTTTTGTCGCATCGATCTGGGGTTGATGCAAGAGAGCTTCTCATGATAACAAAAGGACAAGACAGGATCCCTATCTTGTCCTTGCATCGGCCATCCAGGGGGTGCTATCAGATGGCATTCAGTTGATAGGCCACTGCCTGGCCCACTCAGGGGCCAGGCAGTGTACGCTCGGCTTTTGATTTCCTACACCAGGAACCTCTACCCCGCTTTGATGGCGATCTTGCGTTTCATGGCCTCGGTGATCTTGGGCAGGCGCAGGCGCAGCACGCCATCCTTGACGGTGGCCTCAATGCCGTCCCGGTCGATCTGGTCGGACAGTGTAAAGGCCCTCTGAAAGTCGCCTACCTGGTATTCAGCGTAGGCCGGACTATGGCTCTCAGGCTGCATCGGTTCGACGTAGCCGTTAATGGTCAACACTCTGTCTTCGAGGGTGATGTCCACCGAGTTTTCGTCCACGCCGGGCATATCCGCGACGACGGTGATGGCCTCGCTGGTCTCATAGATATCGGCACGGGGTACAAAGGCTAACCGGTCGCGCGTGCGCTCGGCGCCTGTCTCAGCCACTTCTAGCTTTTCGGTGTCTCCAACCTGCAATGCTCTGTCTTCAGTCATTGTACTCACCTCCGTTTTGAACCTGGTATTGCCTAGCCAGCCCTGATGGCGATCTTTTTGGGCTTGTCCTCTGCAGCGCGAGGTAGAGCGATGGTCAACACGCCCTTCGCACAGGTCGCCGTCACCTTTTCGGCATCTACCCGGAATGGCAGCCGGAAGGTGCGGACAAAGGCGCCGTGACGCCGCTCCTGCCGATGGTACGTCGCCTCTTCGTCCAACTCATCCGGCTGGCGATTCCCACGCAAGATCAGTGTGTCGTCTTCCACCGTGATCTCTATGTCATCAAGGTCGACACCGGGCAGTTCGGCGGTGACGAGCGCACCGTCCTTGTCTGTCCATACGTTCATTGCCGGGTAGCCGGGCGCCACGCCCCACCTGACCTGCGAGGGCCACTCGCCGTAGAGACGATTCATCTCACGGCGCAGGCGCTCGATCTCGCGCCAAGATGACATTCTTCCAGCATACGGTCGCATTAACATGGCAATCCCTCCTTACTTTTCTGACTGGTCTCTCCGCATATGAAAGGGACACGTCGAAGCGCTCTGAAAAGTCATCCAAGCTTGAGGCTGCCATCAGCCAAAAACGTAGACAGGACCTGTCTCAGCTCAATCGGGTGTCCCCCCAATTCGTTTCGAATTGTACTCCTATCGTGTTAGAAGAACGTTGGAGCAACGTTAGAAATCCGTTAGACCTGAGGGAGGGGCTTACCTTGAAGCAGTGCGAACCTAAAGCAAAGCCGAAGTGAAACTCACATGCCGCAGGTGCAATGCGCCTGATGTAGATCTCACCTCGGTTTCAGTTTAATGCCTCAGTACCTTTCGCAAGGCACTCACAATGTCCTCCACGTCCGGCAGAGCCGCGTTCTCCAGCGTGCGGTTGTAGGGAATGGGGACGTCGGCGCCGGCCACCCGGCAGGGCGGAGCCTTGAGCGCAGCCAAGGACACCTCGGTCACCCGACTGATCACGTCTGGGCCAAAACCGTGGGTCAACACGCCTGGCTCGGCAACGACCAACCGACCGGTCTTGACCACCGATCGCACGATGGCTGCCCAATCGCAGGGAACCAGGGTGCGGGGGTCCACCACCTCAACACCGATGCCCTCGGCCGCCAGCGCCTCGGCGGCTTCCATTGCCGGGCCGACCATCGCCCCCAGCGCGACGAGCGTCACATCGTCGCCGGAGCGCTTGATCTCGGCCACGCCGATGGGCACCAGGTATTCCCCCTCCGGCACGGGGCCGATGGCCGTGTACAGCAGCTTGTTCTCGAAGAACAGAACCGGATTGTTAGAGCGAATGGCAGCCTTGAGCAGGCCCTTGGCGTCGTGGGGTGTGCCAGGAGCGACGATGATCAGGCCGGGGATGCCGGTCAGCAACGCTTCCCAGCTCTGCGAGTGCTGGGCGGCTGCGCCGATCCCGCCTCCGCCCGGCGAGCGTACCACCAAGGGCAGCGAGTATTGCCCGCCGCTCATGTAGCGTAGCTTGGCTGCCTGGTTGACAATGGGGTCGAGGCAGGTCGTCAAAAAGTCGGAGAAGAGGATCTCTGCTACCGGCCGGCGCCCGGTCATGGCGGCACCTACGGCCGCGCCGACGATGGCATACTCGCTGATGGGGGTATCGAGGACGCGGTGCGGGCCGAACTCCCGGGCGATGCCGGCCGTCACGGCAAAGTAGCCGCCGGTGGACACATCCTCGCCCAGCAGAAAGACCCGGTCATCACGGGCCATCTCTTCGGCCAGCGCCTCGTAGAGGGCCCTGGAATAGCTGATTTCCCGCGTGGCCGGAGCCGGGGCCTGGGGCCGATAAAGGCTCAGCAGCTCAGGGGCATAGACATCCTCGGTGAGGGCCTCAAGAGGCGGCTCGGCGCTGGAGTGGGCAAAGGCCATGGCCTCGTCGACGGCTGCTCTTGCCTGGCGGGCGATCTCGGCTGCCTGGTCGCCGCTCAAGATGCCGCTCTCCACCAACTCGCGTTCCAGCCGTTGAATGGGGCACTTGACCTTCCAGGCTTCAATCTCGGCCTCGTCGCGATAGTCGGCGTCCTCCCCTTCCATGTGACCGTGCCAGCGATAGGTCAGGCACTCCAGCAGGGTGGGGCCTTCTCCCCGGCGGGCCCGGGCAGCAGCCTCCTGCATGGCCGAGTACACGGCCCAGACGTCGTTGCCATCCACCGTCAGGCCCGGGATCCCATAGGCCGCTGCCCGACCGGAGAGCTGCGATAGGCCAGCGTGTTTGCTGAGGGGGGTGAATTCGCCGTAGAGGTTGTTCTCGATGACGAGGATGGCCGGCAGCTTGAAGACAGCGGCAAAGTTGAGCGCTTCGTGGAACATGCCCTGGTTCGTCGCTCCGTCGCCCGCGATGGCCACGGCCACCTGGTTGCTGCCCCGCTGCCCTGCCGAGAGCGCGGCCCCGGCGGCGATGAGGTAGGGCGCGCCGACGATGCCATTGGCGCCCAGGGCACCCACCGCCGCCTCGGTGACGTGCATCGAGCCGCCTTTTCCCTTGCACAAGCCGGTCTCTTTGGCGAATAGCTCGGCCATCATGCCCTCGAGGTCAGCGCCTTTGGCCAACATATGGCCGTGGCCGCGGTGGGTGGTCGTCATATAGTCGGTGGCGCGCAATGCGAAACAGATGCCTACCGCCGTGGCCTCCTGGCCGATGGACAGGTGGATCATCTCGGTGGGCAGATCCCCCCGGGCAAAAGCCCCGGCCAGTGCCTCCTCGAAGGCGCGGATGAGGCGCATCCGGCGCAGCATCTCTACCTTGAGGGCCGGCTCCTCGACGGGCAACTCCTGGGCGCGGATCTCTGCCCGCCAAACGTCGGAGGCCAACTCTTCGACGAGGGGGATATTGTGGTGGTTCAGCGCCTCATAGTCAACCTCGACGGGGAGGGCGGCTGCTGGCGACCAGAGGCGCAAGAGCCTTGCCAACCAATTCTCCCGTCTCGGTCCCTGTCGCTCAACTCCTGCCACCCGTTCCTCGGGCACCATTTCTTCGTAGCCCAGATCGCGGAGCACCTGGGGATA
>CAZDOD010000187.1:0-5472 GCA_964506935.1 uncultured Thermodesulfobacteriota bacterium
AACCGCGACCGAGCCCTTGACCCCTAGGGTCACGACGACGAGCTTCGGCCCCATCATCGAAAGAATCCTCGCGGAGGTTTTCGGGTTGGCCTCTCGCGTCAGGAAAAATGACTCCTCTGCCGAGAGCTTCAGGATATCGGCCAACGGGACTGCCGACATGATCTGATCCCTTGCCGCCACATCACTGGGCCAAAGACCGAGCCTGATGTTCGGGTCAAACGAGATTACAGCGCCCTCCTCCTTCGCCGATGATATGAGGTCAAGCGTCGTCCCCCTCGCCGGCTCCGAAATCAGGCTGATCGAACCGAAGTGGAAGTAAGAAACATCTTTAAGATAATCCTTTGGGATGTCCTGTTTCTCTATCATCATGTCGGCCGACGGGTGCCTGAAAAAGACGAAATCCCTCTCGCCGTCTTTTGTGAGGCTCACGAATGCGAGCATGGTCCTCGCATCTTTCGAGAAGCTGACCCCCCCCGTATCGACGCCGGATTCTCTCAATATCTCGGCGAGCCTCCTCCCAAAGGGGTCGTCTCCGACCTTGCCGATAAATCCCGCATCCCCGCCGAGGAGCGATATCCCGACCGCGACGTTCGCCGGTGCGCCGCCGGGAACGGGGACAAACGCCGGTGGTGAAGAGCCCCCCTCGGGGCGGGGTTGTAAAAGCTCGCCTATGGTGTAGCCCTTCTTTGTCGACACGAAATCGATCAAAAGCTCTCCCATCGCAACGAAACGGGGCATTTCGATTTCCTTAAAAAACTATACGAACAGCGTGATCATGGCCTGGACTAGGGCTATCCAGGCGAGGTGAAGCGGGATCATGACGGCGACGCTCAATACCCCGACGACGACCTTGACCCAAGTCCTCCATTTTCTCGTCTCGATGAGGTAGACTCCCAGAAGCATAATCGCACAGAGCCCGGCGTAGCCGAAGACGACCATAATGGGGGTACCTCCCCAGATGGCTACCTCGGGATCAAACTTCCAGAGCACCATCGGGAATGTGGACGCCATCGCCTCGTTCACGCAGGCGATCGCCCCCATAAATACCATGGATAAAAGTATCGTGAGGACGACCCTTTTCCCCTTCAAGAAATCGGCGCGAAGCATGCTTTCCGAAAGAGACATCGAGATATATATCGTAAACGGCCAGAAGACCGAAAGCACAATAGGAGCCGCACCGATCCAGAGCGTGAAGACGCTGGGATTGTATGAATAGAGGTCGGTGAGCTGGGCCACGACATTCTCTCTCGCGATCCCGAGGACGGCCCCCGTGATGAAAAAGAGGAGCGTGAAGGATCTTCCCCGCACCCTTGCGCTGTGGTAGATAAGGGCGGCGGTGAGGACTAAGACCACTATTACGAAGAAAAAAACCATGGGTTTACTCCATATTTGCAATCAAAGTGTCAATTTTATATGAGGCTCACCTCACCTCGTAGAGGTAGCCGTCCGTGCTCCCGAAGTAGACTGAGCCTTCATAAACCACGGGCGAAGTCATGACCACACCATCCGTCCTGCATCGCCAGACCTCGGCATGCGTCAAAATATCCACGGCGTAAAGCCCCCCCTCGGTGCTCCCGAAATAGACCATTCCGGCGGATGCGGCGGGTGTCGAGCGTATCTCGCCCCTTGCCAAAAAATGCCACATCTCCTTTCCCCTCCTTTTGTCGACGGCGTAGAGATAGCCGTCCGTCCCGCCGATGTAGATTACCCTATCGGTGACCGCGGGGGCCGAGACGAGAGCACCGTCGGTCTTGAAACGCCAGCGCTCCTCACCCTCCTTAATATCCACACAGAAGAGGTAACCGTCGCCGCTCCCGACGTATATGATCCCGTCCGAGAGCACGGGGGTCGATACCTCGCCGCCGGCATCAAACCGCCAGAACATCCTCATGATCCCGCCGTCGATGGCATAGAGGTGGCCGTCGGCGCTCCCGAAGTAGACCGTCCCGAGGTTAATAGCGGGCGTCGACCTTACAGGCCCGCCCGTCCCGAACCGCCATATCTCTTCTCCGAGTCTGCTGTCCACGGCGTAGAGGTAGCCGTCCGAGCATCCGAAATAGACCGCTCCGCCCCAAACGGCGGCCGACGACGTGACCCGCCCCCCAGTCCTGAACCGCCAGAGCTCGTCTCCGGTCTCGGAATCGAGGGCGTAGAGATATCCGTCGCCGCTACCGACGTAGACGACCCCCCTGTTCACGGCGGGGGATGACTCAACATTGCCGCCCGTCTTGAATCGCCAGAGCTGACTTCCGTCCATGATATTAACGGCGTAGAGATGGCCGTCGTTGCTCCCAAAATAGATGACCCCAGAATAGATGACGGGTGAGGATATTATTTCTCCGCCGGTCTTGAACCGAAGCGGGAGCGAAAGCCCGACGGAGCTTGTTCCAGAGCCGCGGGGCGTAAAGCTGCAGGCGGAAAGGATTACAAATATCGAGATGACAAATAGCCTTGTGATCAGGCGGGACGGGACATTAACATTTTTCATGGGCAGACAAAAACCTTATCAATTTTTTCCATCTGGTCTATCGTGAAGGCGAGTATCTTTATAGAATATATATTAAAAAACTCTTGACTCATATGTTCCCAAATAAAACTGATTTATTCCATCAAAAATCATCTTTAAAACTTGGAATTTAAATAGTTAGACTCTTACTACCTTATGCCGTTAACTTTTACTCCCAATATTAGATAATAAACATTTCAGAAATCACGCCCCCTCAAACAGATGTATAATCGAGTTTCTGTAGTATTCGAGGACCTCCTTCCTCTCTTGATTTATCACGATCTTGTCCTTCCTCTTTTTCGCTATCTTCCTCTGGCTCAAGACCTCAATCGCCAGGTCTATGCTCCTCTCTATCTCCTCTGTATCTATCATCCCGTGCTCGAAGTCGAAAAGCTCGCTCGTCCTCTCATCCTCCTCATCGACAAGACGCTTCTTCTCGTCGATCAGGTCAAGGAACTCCTTTCCCATGATTATCCTCGCATCCTTCTGTATAAGCTCCTTTTTGATCTTTCTCATCCTCGCTATAAGCTCGGTCTGCGGGATCACGTTCCTCCCGTCCTGCAATACCGCATATGAGAGAAACGGCACGGGGGTAACCGGTATGACCTCTCCGACCTTTTTAATAATATAATCGGCGAATTTTTTGACCTCGGCCATCCGCTCCTCTTTAGGTAGCGAGAAGATATCACGGCCGATGCCGTCGAGATAGCTGTCCAGCGATATGGGGCTCCCGACGACTACCGACGTGTAGCCGTACTTTCTTATCCCCTTAAAGATATAGTAAAAGCCGTTCCTGATCACGACCTTCGGTATCTTGAAGATTAACCCGAGGCCCGAAACTATCTTTTTCATCCCGCTTTTTTCGGGCGGGGCGCCTTTTGACTCCCTGATGAGGTTCAGGTCTTCGAGCACCCTGTCGTAGTTGATCGCCGTCGGGACGAAGATCAGGTCCTGTGTAAAATCGGGATCGCTCTTTGTCAGTAATATGTAGTCGAGGAGACCTATCTTTGTATCCCTCAGCCTCCCATCCCTCGAAAGGCCCCCCTCGATGAAGATGCCCTGGGTGATGCCGTTTTTGCCGATGAGCTGGACGTATTTCTCGAGCACCTTGTGATACAGCGGCTCCCGGAACCTCCGCCTGATAAAATAGGAGCCGAAGCTCTTGAAGATATATTCGAGTGGCCACACCCTCGCCCACTCCCCCACGGCGTACGACAGCGAGATGTGCTCGGCCAGCATGTAGGCAACGAGGATGTAGTCGACGTTGCTCCTGTGGTTCATTATATATATGACGACGCTGTTCTTCGGGACTTTATTGAGGGTCCTAAAGCCCTCCCGGCTTATGACGACGTTGTATATGAGATTGAGCAGAAAGTGCGCGAGGCCGTATCCGAACTTGTAATACGACAGGACGTTGAAAAAGGGGACTATCTCGTCGATGTAGCTCTCGACCCTCTCGAGCGCCTCCTCGTGGGTTATCTTCTTCTCCTCGGCGTATTTGTCCATCGCCTCCCACACTTCCTTCTCTTTCAAGAGCTGGAACTTTATGTACTTCTTCCTCGTGAGCTTGAACCTCTCAAGCCTGACACGGAAGCGGCGGATCGTCTTGAGGCTTGACTTCCTCAAGAGCTCCGTGCCGTATTTTTTGATCTTCCTTTTGAGAAAAAGATAAAGGAATAAGAAAAAGAGGAATATGACCGCTCCCAAAGCAATATCTGCCCACATAAATATCTCCTTAGAGAGGATTTTTTGGAAAAAATGCTTATATATAGATGGCTATTTATCACATATTGATAAAAATCTCAATAGTCTATCAGGAATTGTATGAAAATTTTGGATTGGCGGGATAGATTTGCAAAGAAAAAAAGAGGGGGTAAAAAACCCCCTCACTTGATCAACTTGAAAATCATTTGTTCATTTTTTTTGCACCCGAGAAAGATTCAGGCATAAACCTTTTTTTGAATAGCCTGTTTTTAGTTGCAATCCTCCTAATATTGATCTCTCCTCCTGCGCAGTGCCTTGATGTTTCTCTTTTTCGCCTCGGCGCTCTTTCTCTTCTTTTTGACGCTCGGTTTCTCGTAAAAGCGCCTCTCCTTCATCTCTTTGAAGAAGCCGCTCTTTGCGAGTTTGTTTTTTAAAACCTTTATCGCCTTCTCAACGTCGTTGTCGTAAACTTTGACCTCCAAGCAGTCTCACCCCCTCCCGAAATAATTGTATCTATAGGAAATGCAAAATTTAACTATTAACAGCACTTTATTATCACATAATTTGGGAAATATCAAGCTTTTTTGTATAGGGGGGGCAAAACGCCCACCTTTTTTATTTGCAGCGTTTTTTCCCGCACAAAAATCCCAAGTTACAACGCTCTGCCGATACTTGACACCTCGGCCCAAATCTGATAACTTTATAGAATATTTTTAGTGGATAAACATGGAGAAGGGATCAAAAGGGGGAACGGGGGCGGGGCGGGTTCTCGTCCACTCGTGCTGCGCGCCCTGCACGATCTACCCCCAGAGGACGCTCGTGGACGCCGGGTGGGACGTGGTAGGCTACTTCTACAACCCCAACATCCACCCCTTCACCGAGTTCGAGAGGAGGCTTACCGCCGTCCGCGAATACTATCAGGAGATCGGCCTTCCCCTGATAATTGATGCCTCCTACGACGTCGAGGCCTTCTTGAGAAGGGTGTTATCTGTGGGCGATGTGAGGTGCAATGAGTGCTACCGGATGAGGCTCGGCGAAACGGCGAAGAGGGCAAAAGAGATCGGTGCGGACAGATTTACGAGTACTTTATTTTACAGCAGATACCAGGATCATGAGGTTCTCACTGAAATCGCATCGGAGGTCTCGGACTCCGTTGGAATAGACTTTTTATATATCGATTTTCGTACGGGATGGGACGAGGGGCAGAGGGTATCGCGCGAGGCCGGAATCTACCGCCAGAAATACTGCGGGTGCATCATAAG
>CAZDOD010000188.1:0-5452 GCA_964506935.1 uncultured Thermodesulfobacteriota bacterium
GATCCTTCCCGGGGCCGTGAGGAACTCTATCTTGATCCCCTCGTCTATAGCGTCATCTATCTCCTCCTCCATCGCGGGCATCTCCGCCCTTTGCCTCCGATAATATATTTTGACATCCCCGGCGCCGAGTCGTAGGGCGGTCCTTGCGGCGTCTATCGCCGAGTTGCCCCCTCCGATAACGGCGACCCTATCCCCCACATCGACATTTTTCCCGAGGTTAACATCCCTCAAGAACTCCACCCCACCGTAGACACCGTCAAGGTCTTCCCCGTCCACCCCCAGATCAAAGCTCTTGTGGGCGCCAACACTATAAAATACTACGTCGTATTCCCTCTTCAGCTCATCGAAAGGAATGTCGACCCCGATCTTAGTGTTGAGGCGAAGTTCCACCCCAGTCGAGATGATATAGTCTATTTCTTCTTTGAGGGTATTTCTGGGTAGTCTGTATGACGGGATGCCGTATCTCAACATGCCACCCGGCTCTTTTAGCTCCTCAAACACGGTGACCCGATAGCCCCTCTTAACTAGATTATACGCACACGTCAAGCCGGCCGGCCCCGCACCCACGACGGCCACACTTTGCTTTCTCGTTGGTGTAATCTTTCTTGCCTGCGGTCTCTTTGCGTTATCGGTAATATACCGTTTTAACGCCGCTATCTCTATCGGCTCGTCGAGCTGTCCCCTTCTGCACCTCGTCCTGCAGAGCTGATTGCAAACCCTGCCGCAGACACTCGGAAATGGATTTGTCCTTAAAAGCACCTTGTAGGCATCATTTAGTCTGCCGGCCTTTATCAATGCGATGTAATCGGGGACATCCATCTCTATCGGGCACATATGCTGACACGGGGATTTGAAGAGGGCGGAGCAGACCGCCGCCGGGCACCTCTTCTCATATATGTGTGCCTCATATTCATCCCTGAAATATCTGATTGTCGAAAGCACGGGATTCGGGGCGGTCTGACCGAGGCCGCACAGCGACGAGTCCTTGATGATCTGTGCCATCTCTTCGAGGAGCTCGATATCGCCGTCTCTCCCCTCGCCCTCGGTGATGCGGGTCAGTATCTCGAGCATCCTCTTTGTCCCCTCCCTGCATGGGACGCATTTGCCGCAGGACTCGTCCTGACAAAAATCCATGAAATATCTCGCCACGTCCACCATGCAGGAGTCCTCGTCCATTACGATGAGGCCCCCTGAACCCATTATCGCCCCGATCTTCGTGATCTCCTCGTAGTCGGTCGGGGTGTTTAGTTTATCGGCGGGGATGCACCCACCTGACGGCCCGCCAAGCTGCGCCGCCTTGAACCTCTTGCCGTTCGGGATCCCGCCCCCGATATCAAATATTATCCTCCCAATCGGCGTCCCCATCGGAATCTCGACCAGCCCTATGTTGTTGACATTTCCGGTCAGGGCGAAGACCTTGGTCCCCTTGCTGTTTTCTGTTCCTATCGAAGCATACCACTTCCCGCCTTTAAGGATAATCTGCGATATGTTCGCAAGGGTCTCGACATTATTTAGGATCGTGGGCTTATCCCAAAGACCCTTCGACGCCGGGAAAGGGGGCCTCGTCCTCGGCATCCCCCTGTGCCCCTCGATCGAGCGCATCAGCGCCGTCTCCTCACCGCATACGAACGCACCGGCACCCTGATAGATCTCGAGGTCGAAATTAAAGCCCGTCCCGAGGATATCATCTCCCAAAAGCCCGTAATCCTTTGCCTGAGTGAGGGCTTTCGTCATCCTGTCTATCGCGAGGGGATACTCGGCACGACAATAGATATATCCCTTATGCGCCCCGATTGCCTTTGCGGCGATGATCATCCCCTCGATTACGGCGTGGGGGTCTGCCTCGAGGACACTCCTGTCCATAAATGCACCTGGGTCTCCCTCATCGGCGTTGCACAGCACATATTTTATATCTCCCGGTGACCTCTGGGCGAATTCCCACTTCGTTCCTGTCGGGAACCCCGCCCCACCCCTCCCCCTTATGCGCGATTCCTTTACCTCGGAGACGATCTCCTCGGGTGTCATTTCACTAAGGGCCTTCGCCGCCCCCAGATAGCCATCCCTCGCTATATATTCACCTATCTTCTCTGCATCTATAAGTCCGCGGTTTTTGAGAACCCTGAGCTCCTGATACTTGAAGAAAGGTATCTCACTCATCAGCGGGATCGGTTTTTCTTCGGTCGGCTCGCGGTACATCAACCGCTCTACGGGACGCCCCTTCAGGATGTGCTCTTCGACGAGCTCTGGGATATCTTTTACTTCAAGCCTTTGATAAAATATCTTTCCCGGATAGACCACCATCACCGGCCCCTGCGCACAGAAGCCGTTGCACCCCGTCTCCACGACCTGGACCTCGTCCGAGAGCCCTTTGGCATCAAGCTCCATAACCAGTGCTTTTATGATTTCGTCACTGCCGGACGATTTACACCCGGTACCTCCGCACACCAATAAATGGGTTCGGAACATCTTCATAGGCAACTACTCCTCTCCCTCTCTTCCTACAGCCATTGCAAAATCGGCCTGTACCTTGCCGGTCAAAACGTGCTGCTTGAATATCTGGCGCATTTTTTTGGTGTCGACATGCTCATACACAACCGGCTTTTCGTCCAAGACCTCGACCGTGACAAGCGGCTCCCGGCTGCATATCCCCATGCACCCCGATGTGGTAACGATTATGTCCTCGGCACCCGACTCCCCTATTTCATCCATCGCCGATTTGAGGACGTCGCGGGCGCCCGATGCAATACCGCACGTGCCCATGTGAACCGTGATCTTGACCCTCTTTCCACCTTCCCTCAAGGACGTGCTCTTTAACACGTCCTCCTTGAGCCTCTTTAAATCTTCAACACTGAGTTTTACCATCTTTAATCCCCGACCTTAATCATATTCCTTGATAATATTATTTAATGTCAGAGGTTTTACCTGTTTGTGGATTTTATCATCTATCACAATTACCGGGGCCAGACCGCATGCCCCCAGGCATCTCACCTTTTCATAAGAGAAGCGGCGGTCTTCGGTTGTCTCACCGTCAAGGATTTTGAAATTGCTTTCTATACGCTCAGCGACTTTCTTTCCACCACGCACATAACAGGCGGTCCCCAGACACACCCTCAGACTGTGTCTCCCCCTGGGATTCATTGTAAAAAATGAATAGAATGTGACGACCCCGAATACCTGACTCTTCGATACCCCAAGGCCGCGGGCTATGATCTCCTGTATCGGAACCGGAAGGAATCCGAGGACACCCTGCACCTTCTCCAGAACGGGAATGAGGCTTCCGGGAGTACCCTTGTGTTCATTGATGATCCTTTCGATCTCCCCAAGCTGTTTTTTCGTGAACTCTTTTTTGATATCCACGTCAACAATATTTGCGCCCTTTTTACTCATATAAATCCCCACACTTTCTTAATCGACGATTTTATTCCCCCTCAAAAGAGGGGTTCATCCAGAATAAAAGACTTCTTTAAAAAAACAGGTGATACAGGTAGTTCCGCCTCTTCATCGAACTTATATTCGAGTGTGGCCTTAATATCCCGAAGTCCGGAGCCTATCTCAAAACGGATGAACTTTATTACCTTTGGATTGTAGAGGGGGACATCTTCCCCCAGCACCTCCTTTATCTCTCCGGAATTTATCTCAAAGTCACCATGCTTTGTGATATGTCTGTATATAAAGTTGACGTGGGAGTTTGTTATCATCAGCATGGCGATCGTATCGGCGATATCTCCAAGGGGGTCACGGTTGATATGATTGTATCTAAGCTGTGCCCTTACTCTTGTCCCCTTCTTCAACTTGGATTTTACTGTCAAATTTCCCTCACAGTCTCGAGCCGTCTCTTTTGTAAGAGTCAGGCCGAGGCCAATTTCGCGTGTAGTTCTGGTAGTCACGAATGGATCTGTGATCCCAGGCAGGATATCGGGGGGTATCCCCGATCCGTTATCCTCGATATCTAGGACCATGAGGTCATTCTCTTCATCCTCATAGATGACTATCCTGACCTCGGTAGCTTTGGCGGAAATGGAGTTTTCCACCAAATCTAGAATATGGAAGGAGAGTTCCTGCAAATTCTCCTTTCTATTTTTTTATTGGTTTTTATTCTTAACCTAACGCTATGAGAGTTGATTTCCTTTTTTTCCCGTCACACCCTTGACTCCCATAGCGAACAGCTTTCCGGCCACTTCGAAGGCCGGAAGGGGTGTGGTAAATAGAGGAAGACCTTTCTCCCTCGACCTCTTGATAGTTTCAACGTCCGGTCGATTACCACCTACTACTATTATTCCAATATGCTCTTTAAATACAGCTATCGCCACAATACTATGATATATACGTGCGGTGATCCAGATGTCCCCATGACTACTGTTTGAGAGTACATCGATAAAGAGATCGCTAACGTATCCTGTCCTGACCTTCCTCTTTAGTGAGTCGTTCCCTGAGATCACGGTTAGATCGAGGGCTTCTACGACATCATAAAGATTCAATCTTTAATCCTGAAAGGAAGCTGATCGTAAATGATTTGCCACCATGATAGGTCAGGTCATGGATGTCAAATCGTTTCAAGCTAATGTAAAAAACTAAGAAAAAAACTCACAAGTATCTACTCAAACATTTTTGCGAGGGGCCCAAAAAAATATCATGCCCCCGAAACAAGCCTATACCCTCAAAACGATATCGTTGTGCATCATGTCGATACGACTTTTCCGACTTCATCGGACGATGGCTCGTTCCTGTATACATAATCCCAATACGGTGGCTTCGGATTATAAAGCCCTCTAATTTGGAAATCTCGACCAGAAATATGGCAATACAAGTTGGAATGGGCTATTAGGCTATCCCACCGCTCAGAAAGCGCGACAAACTATCATCAAAAGGGCTTTTTGGTCCATACGACCACAAGAAAACTCTGTAGTGAGGTCGAGGCCGATGAGGCATACGTTGCAGAAGGCAAAAGGGAATTTGGTGTGGAGGGGCAACAGGAAAAGTCCCTGTTTTCGGCATCTTAGAACGAAATGGCATTGTCAGTGTCGAATTTTTCCCGATGTATCCATAAAGATCCCGTTTGATATTACCGTTGATGAGGTAAGGAGAGGTAGAATCATCTATAGCGACAAGAAAAAGAGCTACGATTTTCTAATCTGCTGCGAGTATAGGCATATGACGATTGAGTATAAGAGATATTTTTCTTCAGGCAGGATTCACATCAATAGCGTTGAGGGTTTCTGGTTTTGCACTACAAGAGCGGTTCATCAAGTATCATGATGTTTCAAAGAACAATTTCCGCCTCTATTTAAAGAGATGGAACTCAGATATAATAATCAGTATTGTAATGCCTTAGAAGTTTTTGGTAAATTATCCAATAGTTTTTGCGGCATAACTTTTCAATCAGCAAAAAGAAAACAACCCATCAACTAATTACATGCTACATTGAAATATTACCAAAAAACTTTCACCGATG
>CAZDOD010000189.1:0-5433 GCA_964506935.1 uncultured Thermodesulfobacteriota bacterium
AACAAACGTGGCCTTCCCAACCATGTTCTGTCCCGCTGCGTCCCCTGTAGTGAAATTGAAGCGGAGAAATATCATCTTGCTCACGATATATTTGTCGATGTTGATGAGCTTACCAGTTTTAGTAGTGTTTTCTGCTTGCATTTTGATTTCAGCGAAGTTATCGTCTATCCAGTTACCAAAGTCCCTTGCCTCTCGGGCGTTTTCAAAGACGAATACGGGAGCTCTCTGCATGGCATCATCGCAGACGGTAGTAGAGACGCCGCCGCTTTCGTAAAGGAGCTTCATTCCCCTGTTGTAGCTTGCAACAAGTGTCCCCTCGGTGGTGGCTAAGGGGACGTAAAACTCACCCTTGGCATGCTCTCCGTTTACGCGGAGCGGGCCAGCAAATCCTATGGGGACCTGAGCCACGCCACTGAAGTTTTCTATGTTGCCTTGGAGGCTTACTGGATCGAAGGAGTATCGATTAACGTGGTCGAAATTTATACCGGTCCTTTCTTCAATAAACTTCTGTCGCTTATCCGCCATTTTCCTGGTATAGTCATCTCCCTCTTTTTCCCTGGGTATCTTATCTGCCATCTTGTTGTTCTCCTCTTTTATGTGTTTTGGTATTCATGATGTTCTTTAACATATGAACCAACATTTGTCAACTTAATAGAGTAGGATCTCTTAAGGCCTTTGAAAGGAAAAACTTTGATAAAGTATGATCCGAATTTGTTGATCATAAGCTACTTTTAGGACTGCAATTTAATAGGGTTACTTCACGTTTTAAGGAATTGATTTGTGTTTTATCAAAGTATATTTAAGGTGAGCCCGAAATGGAAATTTAGAATGAAACTTAAAAGTCGAGGACAATAAAGACAACTTCATCGTAATCTGTCAATGATTTTTCTTTTTGTCTGATTAAAAATTTGATGTCGTTTCGCCTGTTTTTACCTTTCGGCCATTTTGGGAATATATGGCATAGAATCAGAACCATCTCATCCTGTTCATATTTTTTGCTCTCTTCGTCGGTGGCCTAACGGTTCTAAAGACCTGTGGGGTTCATATTAAGGGCAAAAAGAGGTCGGTTGCAAAGGAGTAGTTAACGATAGAATTTGATTGGATAGAATCGTTGATAGAGAGATAAGCCCATTTAATAGAATCACTTATATTCAAAACTACAATTTTATCCCCTTATGTCTCTCGACACCGGATATCTGTGAAAACTCATCGAATATCCTTTTGGCCGCAGGGTCGCACTCGTCAAGTATCCCGGCCCTCCCGATCAGGCACCCGACCGAGACAAAAAGCTCGGATATAATCTTTAGCTTATTCTTCCTGAGCGTCGTACCCGTCTCTGTGTTCTCGATGATCATGTCCGCGTCCTCAGGAAGCAACGCCTCGGTCGCCCCGTAGGTCGGGATGACGCGGTAATTGTTTATGTGATTTTTCATGCCGAAGTGATCGGCGATGTTTACATACTCCGATGCGATCCTGAATTTCTGCGTCGGGAAATAACCTTCGGCTACTAGTTTCTTTATCCCGTTGATGTCGCCCGCCGGGACGTCCTCGGAGACCACCGCCACAACCCTTACCCTCCCGACGCCGAGGTCAAAAAGACCCACGACCGGACTTCGGGGGAACTGGGCCTTATGGTCGAAGAGCCAGTCGACCCCGGAGACGGCGAGGTCGAAGTTTCCGAGCGCAGTTTGCGCCGGCATGTCCTGCGGCCTTATGACATTTACCGTGACACCATCGATATTGATACCGGGCCGCCTTTGGGGCATTCCCAAATCGTAGCCCGAGACCTCTATCTTGGTCTTTTTCAGGAGCTCGATGACGTGTTTCTGCTGATGTCCGTCGGGGAGAGCAAGACGCATCATGACACCTTCTCGAAAAGATTTAAGATACCGCTCAAGTCCTTTTTCTCAAAAGATTCCCTGTTTGCGACCACGGTCGCCTCGGTCTTTTTGATCACCGATATCGGTTCGAGGCCGAGGCCCTTTATCTCGTCTTCGCCTTCGGCCCTAATGACGCATATCTCCGCGGAGTCGGGGATGTAGGCATCGGCTCCACCCCAGACGGGAAATATCTTGTATTTTGCGAATTTAATCTCCCGGCAAAAAACCTCCGAGAGGTTCGGATACTCGGACGCAATGCGGACGAACCCACCTTTTACCCTTGCCTTTATCGATTCGATGTCCGATTTCGGGCTCGATGCAGCAAAAAGGGATTTCTTCCCGAATCCGAGGCCCATGACCTTGACGATGGCGATCTTCCTGTATTTCGACGTGAGCTCGTCGGTCCAGTCGCTTCCCGATATGCCGATATCGTAGTTTCCGACCGCGACCTGAATCGGGATATCCTTTTCGGAAAAGACCTTAACGAATACCCCGGCTGGCCTTTTGGAAGAAAGACGGTATACGCGGGACGTTGAATCGTAGCCCGGAACGACAAACCCGACATCGGAAATCAGGGCCGAGACATCCGCCATGAGTCCCCCCTTCGGGAGGGCCACTTTGAGTTTTGGTTTATCCTGATAAGATGTCACCGAAGTCTTTGATACCTTTCTTTTTGATGCTCTTTGATTTTCCGTTCTCGGAGTCGAGAATTATTATGGAGTCGCCGGCTATACTCAATCTCCACCTGAAGTTGGATCTATCCTGCCCGACGCCCGCGATCTCCGCGATAAAACCCCTGTCCCTTAAATTGGATACGATCTTCCTTGCGGATTCGAGGTCATCTTCCGGCTCCACAAGTGCGGCCTTGTTCGCAAGCGACCTTATGAATTCCGGGCATTCGATTACATTTTCGACTTTCAGTGCAAAGCCCACGGCCTGTGTACCTCTGGTGTTGATATCGCCCCCGCTCATGATGCTGATTAAATTGTCATATCTCCCGCCCGAGATCAGAAGGTCAGATTTTTGTGTCCTTTCGACCGAAGGATAGACCTCCATGACGAGGCCCGTATAATATTCGAAATTGAGGGGGAGCGTGAAGTTTATCTCGAATGGGATTTCGGCATCGGATAGCGCTGAGATCGAATCCTCGAATTCACCGATCGCCGTCTTCATCCCGGAGCTTTTCGGGAGGTATGCCCTGACGTTCTTTATGAAATCTACCGACGTGGAAGTAAGGTCCAAAAGGCCGAGGAGCTTTTTCAGGTTTTTCTTCTCCGATGTCCTCCTCACACCTTCCATGTCCCTTTCCGTGATGAGCCCAAGTATTTCATCCATCTCATCGGGCGAGAGACCCGACGTCTTTAATATCTCGCGAACGAGTGGGGGATAGCCGATCCGAAGATGCGGGGCTTTGAAACCCAATTTTTTTAGCACCGAGAAAGAAAGGGCCAAAATCTCGGTGTCTGATTGAGCCTTGTTTTTATTTGTGCGTTCAATAAGCTCAACACCGCACTGCCAGTGCTCCGATGTGCCCCCCTCATCATAAGAAAACATATTCGATATATAAAACAAACGGGCTGACTTTTTGTCAGAAAGGTGCTCCAAAAACAGGCGGCCCGTCGGGATCGTCCCCTCGGGACGAAGCACGACCCGCTCACCGCTCCATCCGTCCCAATCGAGGAAGGAGTAGAGGTCATCGAGCATCCGGGGATCGAGTGACCCCGCGGAGGTAAAGAGGCTGAGGGGCTCTATCGTGGGGGTCCTTATCTCCTGATATCCAAACCTGATAGCCTCCTCGCGGAATACCCTCTCGACATGCCTGAAGCGTATCATGTCGGACGGGAGGAGGTCTCTCCCCCTTTTTTTCTCGTACATAAAAAGCCTTTCCGATAAACTAAACATATATATCATATCTGTTGAAAAAGTCAAAAATAAGTTGACAGAGCGAGGTAAAATTAATATCATTTACAAATCTACGGTGGGTATAGCTCAGGGGTTAGAGCGCTGGGTTGTGGCCCCAGAGGCCGAGGGTTCAATTCCCTCTATCCACCCCAGAAAAAAAGCGGCCTGTTTTGGGATTATGCGATTTAAGAGATTGAGTATAATCTGCATAATCTTAATCTATATAAATGCCGTAAAGATAGATAGTGTGCAAGATAGAAAGGGGTTTCTAAAAGGGCGATTATTGCCCTATTTTTATCCCGAAAGAGAAGGGGGCGCTGGTTTAATTTGTGCGTTTATTGTAACAGATCCGAAAACGAAAACTAATCGGAAAAATATTAAAGCAAAAAAATGGATATCATCAAACCTAGGATAATGAAGGGGACCCGGGATTTTCTGCCGGAGGATATGTATCTCAGGGAGCGTGTCATAGATATCATCAAGGGAAAGTTCACGCTTTACGGCTTTCGCCCCCTTCAGACCCCGGCCATGGAATACTACGATGTCCTGACTGGCAAATACGGCCAGGAGGGGGATACCCTGATCTTCGATATGGCATACAAGGGGGGAAAAGAGGTCGCCCTCAAATATGACCTGACCGTCCCGATGTGTCGTGTGATCGCCCAGTATCAGGATAAGATCGTCATGCCTTTCAAGCGCTACCAGATCCAGCCGGTCTGGCGTGCCGAGAAACCCCAGAAGGGGAGGCTGAGGGAGTTTTACCAGTGCGACGCCGACGTCGTCGGGATAAAGGACGTCTCGGCCGACGCAGAGACCATTGCCCTGATTAGCGATATCATGGAGGCACTGGGATTTTCCGATTTTGTAACGCAGATCAACCACCGAAAGCTCCTATCGGGGATAATGGCGCATCTAGGGATAGATGATCAGGGCTCGGTTGTGGCGATGAGGATTCTGGATAAGATCGATAAGGTCGGGATAGAAAAGGTAAAGGAGGAATTTGTCGAGGCGGGATATAAGGGAAAGACCGTAGACGAACTGTTTGAGCTGACCGCAATGGGAAAGGACTCGATAAAAGACCTGGAGAGGATAGAGGCCGCAGTCTCGAACAATCAGGATGCGAAGAAGGGGATCGATGATCTGAAGGAGATTTTTAGGCTACTATCCGAGATAGGGATTGGTACCGATAGGGTGTCGTTTTCGCCCCGTCTCGCAAGGGGCCTCGCCTATTACACCGGCCCCGTCTATGAGACGTTTGTCAAGAGTCCGAAGATCGGGAGCCTAGCCGGAGGGGGGAGGTACGATGATCTCATAGGTACGTTTTCCGGGATAGACGTCCCCGCAACGGGGTTCGCACTGGGACTGGAGAGGATCATCGAGTCCCTCAAGGAAAATATGACTATCAAGGGTGTCGGGGGGGAGATCAAGGTCCTTGTCGTTCCGTTCGGGCCGGATGAGACTGGCGTGGCGATGAAGATCGCCCGGAGTCTCAGGGAGGGGGGTGTCAATACCGACTTCTACATGGGGGACGACAGGCTGAAAAAAAAGCTCAAATACGCCGACCGCCTGGGAGTGCCGAAGGTCGTCATCGTCGCCCCGGACGAAGTTGGTAGAGGCGTGGTGAAGATAAAAGATATGAAGAGCGGAGAGG
>CAZDOD010000190.1:0-5413 GCA_964506935.1 uncultured Thermodesulfobacteriota bacterium
GCCCCTTCGTCTCCCAGGGGATTACGACCTTTGTGGCTGGAAACTGCGGATACGGCGTTGCTGGTTTTATAAAAGACAGCCCATATATGGATATCATCGAAGAGAGGACGAGGGGCCTATTTTCCATTGATTGGGATACGATGGAGGAGTATTTTTCCTTTTTGAGAAAGAACGGCCTGAGCCATAATCTTATAAACCTCGCAGGTCACGGCACCACGAGGACCTCCATCAGGGGATATGATCCCTCTCCAATGAATGATGACGAGATGAGTAAGATGCTCACCATCTTTGAAGAGGCGATGTATCAGGGGGCAAAGGGGGTTTCATTCGGCCTGCAGTATGAGCCGGGGGTCTTTGCGACAATCGATGAGATTAAAAAGATCGCTCAGCTAGTAAAGAAGAAAGATAAGATCCTCACTGTCCATATGAAGGCGTATTCGACCCTTTCGGGGACCTATCCCCTGAAACTCTTTGGAACTCCCCACAATCTTCTGGCGATACAAGATATGCTTGAAATTGCGAGGCTTACCGATGTGAGGCTTCAGCTCTCACACCTGATCTTCGTCGGGTCACTAACATGGAAAAATTACAAAAAGGCTTTAAGACTCATCGATGATGCGATATCGGATGGGCTTGACGTGAAGTTCGACACCTACTCATATCACTGCGGTACATCTCATATCAATGTCTTCTTGCCCGAATGGTTTCTTGCAAGGGTCCCCGAAGTTTATGGGGATAAGTCGGCCTTGAGAAAACTAAAGCGACAAATCACATTGATGGAGAAGTTGCTCGGCTTCGGATATAAGAATATACAGATAACTTACGCAAATTGTGAGGAACTCAACAAATATAACGGGATGTTCGCCTATGATATTGCGAAGGAGAGAGGAATGGGTCAATTCGAGAATTTCATCGATATCGCCAAAAAGAGCAACGGGCTTGCCAGTGTCTTAAATCACAGATATAGCAACATGGAGATAATAGAGGCACTAATGAAGCATCCGGCCTCACTTTTTATGACGGACGCCACGGTTGCAACACAGGGTGTCAAAAATCCCGCCTGTTTCGGCTGCTTTCCCAGGTTTCTTGAGCTTTCGAGGGAGAAGAACTTAATCCCCCTCGAAGAGGCTATCTACAAGATGACGGGAGCATCAAGAGAGAGATTCGATATAAAGGACCGTGGAATCTTGAAGAAGGGTCTGGCGGCGGATATCACGGTATTTGATTGGAACACCATAAAGGACAACAACACAATAACCGAGACCGACAGGACACCGACCGGGATAGAAGCGGTCTTTATCAACGGTAAACTGATTGTATTTAAAGATCAGGTAAAAGGCCCGATGGATGCGGGGGTGGTTGTCTTTTAAATACCTGTCCGATCGAAGTCGGTTCTTTGTCTTGATTTTTCAGAGTAGTTTTCATCTGAGATTTGCTTTGTAATCTATCCGGGGATACCGTGCCTATTCCTCATTGATATTTAGGCATGGTATCCCTTAAATACTTCTTTTAAAAGCTCTCTATAATGTGAAAATGGGATAATCTCTCTTTTAGAGGAGAGCGATACACAAATGGCTTTATTAAAGAGAGGAGGTAGATACTTTTATCTTTAGTCAATTCGACTATGGATTCGATTCGATCTTTCCTATCCTCCTCTCGATATCATTCCTCCACTCATTTTCGGTCCCAACCAGCTCGTTAAGCTCTTTCAGGCTTCCGATTTCCGCCTCAATCTCCAACGCCTTCAACGTGGCGTCAAGATAACCGAGGGCGAGTCCCGAGATTCTTTGTTGCTTTTGGTAAAGCTCGCCCTCTTTTATGATCTCGTCAACGGCAGGACCGAGTAATATTGGGCCCGGAACGGATAGGATTACATAGACGAGAACCGGCCCGGAGAGGATCCAGATCGCGACCACTAATATAAAAAATCTCAAGGCCATATTGAAACTCCGATCAAATTCCAAGGATTTCTTTAGGATTATTCAGAAAGTTTTAAACTTATCTCTGATGGTATTATCAGTCTAATGGCTTCGGGAAAAAATATCAAAATTATGAGTGGGGAAAAAAGGATTTTTCCGATTTGAAAGGATTTATATCTACCGTGGTGGGGATAAAAAAATCTTATTTCGATTCCATTGGATAATGGATAATGTAGTGTTGACCGGTTTTTGAATGCCTATGATCCGGGATTATCAGGGATAGATGTGGACACCTTTTTTCATCGCTTTGCCCCTTCCGCCCCATATCTTCCTTATCAAAAGTGATGACACATATATCCCAAATATCGCCCCACCTATGATGCCCAGCCATCTAGATAGGGTTTCCATCAAGGCAAAGGCATCGGGTGTGAGCTCGAACACGAACTCCCCGTCTCTGAAAAAGGTCATGATTTCCCATGGATGAGAGCCAAAGATGAGGCCAGCGCCCATAGAAATACACTGACTTATCACGCAGATGATCACGAAGGCGACACCAACCAAGACTATACCGATAAAGGCACAGATGAGGGACGATACGGCTATTATGAGTAGGTAAAAGATAAATCTTGTCGGGCTCTTTCTTTTTATCTCGGTCTCCTGATAAAAAAAAGTCTTATATTTATTTTGCCAGAAGTTTGATACGTAAAGTAAAAACAGCCCGTGGGAAATCGGATGACTATTATTTCCGGCGAAGACACACGGAAAAGTAAGGCATGGGATGTCAGATGTCCGAAAACATCCGAAGCTGCCTGTACATGTTGTATATCCTTAGTCTGAAGTCAACGAGATATTTGGGTATATTATATTTATCGCCGATGTTTTCCCCCGTCTCGATATCCTTTTCAAAGGCATCTGTCGGGATGATGGCGATCGCCGCCATCGTCGAGGCCTGAAGCTCCACCTTATTTTGCAGTCCGAGGGTATTGTAATAGTGGTAGCCGCCTGGGTGGTATCTGTGGTGGAAATATTCATGGTAACCAACAAAGGCCTTGTGTCCCAACGAAAGGTGCTTATTAATAACGATAAAGGGAGTACCCCTCATCACGAAGTACCACCCCCTAGATGGCATCTTATGACAAAACGTAACTATACCCTCCTTTGAGCAAATGGCCTCGAAATCATCAAGCGTGAGAGGCCTCACATTGTAGTCGGGGACTTCGCGAGAGAGCCTTCCTATAATTTGATATGTTAAAGGCATGGTACTATTTTTGAACTATATAAAATCTTCTTGAGGAAAATCTAAGAAGCTTTTAGAAAATTGCCCTCTTTTGTCAAGGGCAAAACAGATCCTAGCACACAAAAAAATCCACTTAACAAAAAGGATGAATTCCTAAAAGTTTTTTATTATCTTCCCGAGGTTCTCTTTTCGATGATGCTGTTGGCCAACTTCAGTATCGCCTTGATATCTTCTAGATCCTGTGGCGTGAGGTTCTTGAGCTCTTTGAAGCCCTCGAATGCCTGGAGCAACTCCGGGTCGTCAATTTTTGGAAGGGTGATTAGAATTTCGTGGGTATCGAAGTCTTCGGTCTCTTCCTTTACCATTTCGAGGTCCGATTGTATTTTCTGATTTTCCTGCCCCTTGTCTTTTGTAATACTACCCTCCCAGTTTCGTGCGTTTTCATATGAATCGTTGTCACTCAAGAGTGCTCCCAACGGGATCTCCAACATAAGGGCGATATTATTGATATGATCGATACTGGGCTTTCTTTCTCCGCTCTCCCAACGGCTGACTGCCGATTTCTCAACGCCGATCTTTTTGCCCAACTCTTCTTGGGTCAGCCCCCTTTTTCTCCTCATGTTCTTTATATTTTTGCCTAAATCCATATGACCATTATAAGTAAATGTTTCCTTTTTGTCAACTATTTTTTCAAAAAAACTACAAATATAGAGATATATTGAGATAAATTGACAATATGGCACCTTTTTAGTCTCAATAGTTGCCAATCAGTCAACATCATCCGTAACCAAAGTTGACAATATGGAAACTTTGCTATATAAAAGCTCCAAAAAAGATAAAGGAGACCGAAAAGATGTTCAATCCCGAGTGTTATCTTCCGACTGAAAGATATTTTCGAAAATACGAAAGGGCCCTGATGGAGCTTTCGGACCTGGATTTATGGATATGGCTCATGCACCATTCAGGAAAGAGTCAGGCATGGATCGCCGATAAAGTTGGTGTTACGCAGTCGGCTATCAGTCACAGGATAAAAAAGATCGACAGGCACTTCATAGAAAAGATTAAGGGTGATAGAGAATATTTTGAATCGGAGATTAGAAAAAACTAGTAAAATATTTGCTTTTTCAAGACAGACATTATAAACTATATTTTGTACTTAAATAGTTATGATTAAGTATAAGGTCATAGTTAATAGGAATATCCTGAAATGATCCTGAAAAAGGCTAATATAAAGAGGGTTGTCTTTTTAGTTCTTACACTCTCTTTTTTTCTTTCTTTTGTGAAACCCGCGGTCTCAGGAAGCTGGTTTGAAGACTGGAAGGATAAGATCCTCTACTATCATGACCTTTTGGAAAAACTGATATTTTTACCCGAGCTCCCTCCGCCCAAGTCGAGAATAGATATCCTCATCTTGGGTCTAGACGGAAGGAGGGGAGAGCAGCACCGAAGGTCTGACGCCATCCACTGTGTTACGTTTTGGCCATATAAGGGGAAGATAAGGATCATCTCAATCCCCCGTGGAACCATGAGTGAAAAGATTATGGATGGGAAAGAGATCATCGCCGACACCTACTCCATAGGAGGAAAAGATCTTACCATAGAGTGCGTTGAGGAATACCTCGATCTCAAGATCGATTACTATGTGATTGTGGGTTTTTCCGAGGCACAGGCCATTTTTGAAAAGCTGGGTTATAACGGTGAGGAGACTCTTCAGGTGCTCCGTTCGAGAAAGGCCTACCTGATTGGGGACCCGCAGCGCTCACACAACCAGGCCATTTTCATGGCCTCGGAGATTATGAGAAATTACCCCCATTTCAAAAATTATCCCACCCTCGGCAGGGCGCTCCTCTTTGTCGGAAAAGAAATAGTGGATACAAACATGCCCTTTGAGTTGATGGTGCAGATCTCCGATCTCTATCTCGAAAACGGGATAAACGGAATAGATCTCTTGATGAAGCCCGAGCATCACATGATGGAGGTGAAAGATATTGAGATCACCCCCGATACAGTCAGCGACATTTTAAAAGAGCAAAAAGAGAAGCTCGAAGAGTGTGAAGAGGCGATGAAGGATATTCAGGAGACCGAAGAGGAGGACGCCCTTCCGATGTCACAGTACCTCTCAGGAATCATCAATTATCATAAGAGGCTTTTGGGAAAGGACGACAGGAATATCATCATGCGAAACCGCCCCAGATATGACGACCACCTCTGGTATCAGGTGAAAAGCAAAAAACTGTCTGAAAGACTCCACTTCGAG
>CAZDOD010000191.1:0-5408 GCA_964506935.1 uncultured Thermodesulfobacteriota bacterium
CGAGGATCTTTTTACCGAATATCGAGAGTATAAATTCCACGGCCTCTTTTACGGTCCTTCCGTCCGGGTCCTTCTCGGGATTGATCCCAACGATATCGACCGCCTTTAGAAGCCCTGACTGGGAGATAAGCTCCATTGCGAGGTGGGTCTCCCTGTATGTCAGACCGCCGCTCGACGGCTCGTTTACACCGGGGGCCGTCTGTGCGTCGACGACATCCATGTCAAACGAAAGATAAATCCCGCTTGTGCCCGCACCGGCAATGCGAATCGCCCTGTAGATCACTTCTTTTATTCCTAGTGTGTCTATGTCCTCCATCGTAAAGACGGCGACACCCGATTCCGAGATGAGCTCGGCCTCTTTCCTCTCTACGTCCCTGAGCCCAACAATTACCACGTTTTCGGGATAAATAAAGCCGCCCCTCTCAAAATCACCGCCGTCTTCAGGCCTTTCGGAAATCCCTCGATCGTTGTCGCCGGCCGCTTTCTTGAACCTCTCGTCTCCGTATCCTAATGCATTTGCGAGGACCATTCGGGAGATCTTGATATTATCATCCCTTTCGGAGGCCAAAAAATCTCCGTGTGCATCAAGCCAAATGACACCAAACGGACCGACATCCTCCATCGCCCTGGACAGACCCCAAAAGACACCAAGACTCGCGCTGTCATCCCCACCAAGAGCGAGGGGAACGTAACCTTTTCTGACTGCGTCCTCGACCAGTCCCGCCGTCTCCGTTGAAACCCTTATTACCTCTGAAATATTTTCTTCGTGATCGTCTCCGCTGATTTTTTTCTCCGATTCTCTTATATCGATATTTCCCAAATCTTCGACGTCAAGCCCCAGATATTCGAGCTTTTCTTTTAGGCCGGCCCGCCGTAGTGCCATCGGGGCCTCTTCGGTCCCCGGAACAAGGGAGCCGATCCAGCACGGGACACCGATGATAACCACACCCTCTATCTCCCCCTCACCCTTTTTGCCGAGCGTCGGCCTCTTTTCGACGTAAGACGACGTCATCGTGGCAAGAAGCGCCGAATAATTCATCAGAAATCCAAGCTCCTCACCCATCGCTATACCCACCTTCTTGAGCTCATCAAAACCGCTCCCGGCCCGTGTCACGTCGAGGATCAGGTGGTCGCTCGATGACCCTAAAATCTTGAGTCTTTTATCGATCGGAGAAATACCCTCTACATCCACGTCTTCACGACCGATGTTTAGGATAGCCCTTAACATCTCACGTCTCTTGCCCGAGATTTTCAAATCTCTTCCAATAATCTTATTTATAAAACCAAGATGTCTTAAAAACGAGAAATTCCCTCCGCCAAACGATTTTTTCTTCCCGAATGCGTCTTGTCCTATCTCCCCTATCGGAAAAGAAGGCTTCTCCTTCAATTCTATCACTTCGGCCACAAGCGTAAATGCGTCCTGGGAAGTTTCGGGCCACTCCCTCCTCTCTATTGTCTCCCTCCCGAGTAAAATCGCCTCCCCTATCCTCATGTGATTTACGCGCCTGGGCATCTTCCCTTCACTAATTAGGGTCAGGGCGCTCGAGTTTCCGCCCGATATATATTGAAGATCGATAGAAAACTTTTTCTCTATCTCGCTTGCATAATCCACGAGGGCGCCCATGTTCTGTTCGGTTGGGATCACACCGCCGTAGCAGCTGAGATTTGTCCCGATCCCCACGATCCTGACCCCGGAAAGTGAGACTACTTCTTTTACCGTGGGTATCAGGTCGTCGGGCCATATCCCCTCCCTCAAGTCCCCGAGGTCGACCATCAAGATGATGTCGTGGACCAATCCCCTCCTTTCGGCGGCGTCGGAAAGACCCTTTATCACCGATAGCTCGGAGTTGAGACTTATGTCGACGGACGTGACGATCTCATCGACGAGGGACAGCGGGGGTATGCGAAGGAGCATGATCGGGATTTTTTCCTTTTGGATTATCCTCGCCTTTCCCTTCCGGGGATCGTGATCTTTTGATCCCGAGGCAAAGCTCGCAGTCGAGAGGATGCCGCTCACCTTGAGGCGACGGATGTTCTCCATCCTCGATTCGCCGATGCCCGAGACCCCGCCCCTTATCATGGCCGCGGCGACCTGTGGCATCCCGCACGTGACTTTTGTGACGCCCGTTACTTCGATCCCGTAACGAGAGCAGAGAGACGTAATCACCCTCGCGTTCTCTTCGATTTTTTTCAGGTCTATGGTGACATACGGTCCTGACATATTAGCATCCAATTTCTACTTCGCCTATCGTATTCCGAGGCTCTTTTTCATCAACCTTAAAGCCCCATCCTTATAGATCGCACCCATAACCCCGGCCTGTGCCATTATATAATCCGTGTCAATTAGGACTTTTGCGTCCTTCGGCGGGAGGAGTTTTTTCATCTTAGGGTCGCTTTTGACATTTCTAAGGACGTCCTCCCCGTTTTTTAATCTCGTGAGGGCACCTCCCGTCCCGATGATGTATTTTATCGCCGTCAGGTCTTTACCCTCGACTATTTCGTTTCTCCCGTATGCGCCGTAGGTTACCTTGATCTCGCCTGCATGCCGCCAAAGGGAGATATCCACGGCCCATCGCGTAAGCCGCTCTATTTTATCTATCTCTTCTTCGCTGTTCGGCAGGGGTACCACATCGGATATATCACCTATATCCCCGTTTGACTCTTTTACGATCATCATGGCGTTTATAAAGACGCCGAGATCTCCCTCGACCGTCCTCTTTGCTAGCGGTTCGGGGGCGGTCATCATCTTTGAGTATTTCTCCGACCCCTGCGTAACCGAGTGGACATCGGTGGTCGCCCCCCCGACATCAAAGACCACAAGGTCTCCGATCTCGTCATACAGGAGCTCCGATGCCGACATCACCGCACCGGGCGTCGGGATTACATCCCCCGTCACCATACGTTTTACCTTTTCCATCCCCGGTGCCGTTACGATGTGATCCGAAAAGACCTTCCTGATCACGTCCCTTACGGGCCTTATGTTCAGCTCGTCTATCTTCGGATACACATTGTCGCATATAAACAGGTCGTTTTCCCGACCCTCAAAAATCCCTTCGATATAGTTACGCAGAGTCACGTTCCCGGCATAGATTACCTTGATATCAAGCGAAGACAGCACCTCGGCATTTTTTTTTACTACCTCCTTTTCGCCGTAATCGACGCCGCCAGCCAAAAGGATCAGGTTCGGAGAGATCTTTTTTATCTCATCTATATCGTCTTCGGTTATCTCACCCGATGTAGTATATACGACCACTGCCCCCGCCCCCAGCGACGCCTCACGCGCCGCCCTGAGCGTCATGTCACGCGTCAAACCGTGGACGGTCATCCTGAGACCACCCGCAGCCGAAGAAGACGCCATAAGTTCGGCGCTCTTTATATCTACCCCGCATCGTGACTCTAAATCCTCCCTCGCCCGACCTAAACCTATCGTCACGTCCCCCTCATCGACCGTGGTAAGGGCCATCCCCTGACCGAGAAATGCGGTCTCTCTTTCACCGAGGCCGGAAAAAGCCGAGAGCTTCGTTATCGTGCTTCCGATATCCGCAACCAGGATATCGGCCTTGTTTTCTTTTTTGATCTTCCCTACACCTTCCCTTTCAACTTCTTTACGATGAAACTTGCGACCTCATGTCCCTTCGTCCCCCTTCCAAAGCCAGAGTCCATCCCCGATGCCTTTGCCGATTCGTCCGAGACCTGTGTCCCACCGGCAATGAGGATAAGGTCAGCTCTATCCCCCCTCTCGACCGCAAGGTCGCTGAGCCGCTTCATATTTACCTTATGGATTTCGTTATGGGTTATGATTGTCGATATTAATACTACCCTTGAGCCCGTCTCCTTTGCGGCGTCCAGAAGCTTTGATACCGGAACCGATGTCCCGAGGTAGTGACAGATGAATCCGTATTTTTCGAGGCCCCCGTGCTTGATGTCGATTATCTCCCTCATCCCGACCGAATGTTCGTCCTCTCCGACCGTCGCTGCGACGAGGGAGACCTTATTTTCCCTTACAAATGACCTTATCTCATCCTCGTCAAGAAGTTTTTCTTTTTTCGGGATCTTGAGCTCTCCTCGTTTTACTGCAAAATCGATCTCCCCCTTTACCTCGATGAGGGTCCCCTCTGCGGGGTGCATGACCCTCGTGTGAATCACCTCCGGAGATTTCAGGCCCATCCCCTCCGCCATCACCAGCGCCGCGGCCTCCGCCACTTCTTTTGCCTCTGGAATAAAAAAAGTGACGCACAAAACCCCGTCCTTCGCCCACTCGACCTCAGGGCGGATCATCCCCAATTTGTCTTCATCCATCGGTTTTTTAAGGCGGTTTTCAACATTGTCGACTTCGTCGAGCTCATTAACGTAAACTATTTTTTTCGGATCACAAAGAGTACATCCACAGATCAGGTCACAAGGCCTTTTCAACCCCTTTGGAAGATTATTATCTCCGAAGTGGCTGCAGACCGGCGCCATGTAGTCACTCTCCCTCTTTATGATGCTTCCCGCCGCCACGCCGCCATCCGCCACCCTTGCTATGCCGTCTCCCCGACGCTCCGGGAAATTTCCCGAATCTACGAAATATCCCCCCTCGACCGCTGCGAAGTATCCCCCCATCTCTACGATCTCTTCGAGAAACAGCACGGCCCTCTCCTTTATTTCCCTGATATTTTCTCTTAATTTGCCATTATTTCTGAGCTCGACCATATCCATTAGTCCGTCGAGGCCCATTAGCGTCTGCCGGGCCGTGTTGACTCCTAAGATGTTGTTGTAGTGCCACGGGACGTTCCTCCCCTCATCGGGGGTTATTGTGCTCTGGATATCGGCCGAGGTGAGCCTGCTGATCATGGTGTCGAGCACGTGGGTGATCGTCGCCTCGTATGTGTCAGATTCCATGTATCTCGTATTCTGCTGCGCCCTGAATTTGAAGCCACCGAAAAAATCCCTCAGTGCGACGGCGTAAGGCAGGTCGATTGAGAGCTTCGGTGCCGGGGGTGCGGTGGGCGGAACGGTCGATAGGGCGATATTCTCTCTCTCCATCCCGACCGCTACCGAATAGGCGGAGTTGATCGCATGCTGCACCAGAAGCTCCGGCATCACCTTCCATGCCTCCTTTGCGGTCGCATTTGCGTTGTGCGCCCCGTCTATCTGGAGGATTTTTCCATCAGCCATTATTTTTTTTGCCTCCGCCGCATCGACAAAGGAGCGGTGCATATTGATGTTTCTGTAGAGGACGTTGTACTGTGGGTCCTGATGTGCGCCGTTGACTCCCTCTTCAAAAAACAGCACCGCGATCTCCGGGCCTGCCACTCCGCTGACATACGAGTGGAAATTTATTGGACGGCCGACCTCGTCCTCTATCAAATCGAGCGCCTTCCTCGACGCCCTGATCTGCTTCCTCGTGATCGGGACACCGCCGACCC
>CAZDOD010000192.1:0-5294 GCA_964506935.1 uncultured Thermodesulfobacteriota bacterium
TTTTATAGCCCTCCGACAGGATGATGTCGACGTCGTCGATGAACCTATCCCTAAGCTCCGAAAGCCCCAAATCCTTGTCGACATCGGATATCACGGCGACCTTTTTCGGCGACGAGATCACGGCGGTATGGGCACCCGCCGCCTTCAGGCGGTAGCTGTCCTTTCCGGGCGTGTCTATATCGAAGCCGTGGACGTCGTGCTTTACGGCGCAGACCCGAATCCCCCTCTTTTTGAGCTCCGGTATCAGCTTTTCGAGATACGTCGTCTTTCCGCTGTCGGTGTATCCGACGACCGAGATGATCGGGATCACTTTCCCCTCCCCTCGATTATCGCATTTGCCCGCTTCAAATCCCCGGGCGTGTTGAGGTTCATAAAAGACAGGAGATCCGGATCGAGAGCCAAAAGCTCCCCCTCCGGTATCTCCCTTACCCTGATTTTTCCGAAAAACGAGACGATCCGCCTCTCCCCCGCCTTAATCGCATCTTCGGCGGGCACAAGGCACTTCTTTGAATATACCGCAAAGAGCGGCTCCAGCTCCCCGCCCACCTTAGGGATTACGGCAGCCGCCCTCCTCCCCTTTTTGGAGATGATATATTTTACGAGGTCGGGATTTATGAAGGGCATATCGCAGGCGCAAAAAAAACCGGAATCGCCCCTCATGTATGAGAGCCCGGTGTGTATCCCCCCCAGCACCCCGACGCCGGGGTATATGTCACGGACCGTCTCGAGGCCGAAGGCGGCGTATTTTAAGGGGTCGTTTGTGACGATGATTATTTTCCCTACGATTCCGCTCAAAGCCGAGATCACCCTCTCTATGACCTTCTTTTCCCCAAGCTCCAAGAAGGCCTTGTCCCTTCCCATCCTTTCGCTTTCCCCCCCGGCAAGGATCACACCGGTCATACGACACCCCCGACCGTTAATTGCCCGAGGGATCCACAATCACCCCGGGATTATGCTCCTTCATCCAATAGTAGTATTCGTTTTCGACCTTTCTCACGACCGGGTCCCTCAAAACGAGCGTCCCGGCGGGGATCATCTCCCCCTTGAACGCATAGGGTCTCGCCCCCGTATTCGTCGTAACCCTTCCTATCCTCTTTCCCTTCTCGTCGGCCGACACCATCGTCGTCGTCCCGACCTTTATCGGGACCGGAATCGGCCTCGGCTGGCTAAGCGTGATGATCAGATCCACCCCCGGAACCTCTTCGGCGAATTCATTCGCACCGGCCCTGTCGGTCGCGAGGAGCCCGACGATGAGATCGCATTTTCCCGTTAGATTACCAACGGCCTTTTTCCCGGCCGCCACCGGGTCAGTAATGATGAATGTCTCGACATCGTGGGCGCCCGAGACGCCGCCCCCCATGACCCCGAAAAACCCGACCTTGACCCCTCCCTTCTCCACTATAACGTATGGATCAAAGACGAACCCGAGGTCCTCTACCGAGAGGATGTTTGAGCTGATGAGCGTAAAATCCTTCGATTTTGTGATCTCTTTTAGAAAATCCATCCCCGCCGCGAGGTCGTTCGGGCCGACGTTCACGACGTCATAGCCGGACTCGGACAGTGCCCTTGCGGTTAATTCGGCCTTGAGCTTGTCCTCCTCCTCGGAAAGCGATGAAATCCCTGTCCGGTGAAAGAGAAAATTCCCCGCATCAACGACGAAGACGTTGTCATATCCCCGCCTTACGTCGTTTATGAGGGTTGCCCGCCGGGCGAGCCCGCCCAGCCTCTTATTCTCTCAGAGGCACTGGAGGATCTCCCCGTACGAGTCGCACGAATAGGTGATGGTCACGGAGGCTGAAAACGCCCTTATGGGAACGAGAAGCGACACAAGTATCAGGAGAAGAAGCGAAATCCTTTTCATTCTAATAAATCCCCTCTCTATTTTTTCTGTTATTACAATCCGTATTTTACCATATAATATCCGATTATCACAGCGGCGAAAAATATCGTGCCGAAGACAAGTATCACGAGGCGTATTTTTCTCAAGGGTTCATACGAGATCTTCCCCAGATTGTATTGAATATATAACCACGCATATACGAAGAAGGCGATCCCCAAAATCCCCATCAATGCGATAACGAAAAAGACCAATATCTTCTTTATTACGAACGGATCGGGCATAATTGTTTTTGGTAAAAGTATCCACAAATCGGATTATCTATTCCGTCTCAAGACATCCCTCACCTCGCCCAGCGGGGCGTCAGACCTAAACGGGACGAATGCGATACTTATCTTATCGGCGTCGCATAAATAGGACGCTATCGTTTTCAGCTCCCCCGGCGGGATGACGAGCCCCGTGTCCCAGTCCAAGACCTGAAGCTTCATCACGACCCTCTCGGGCTCCTCCGCAACGAAGAGGGCATTTTTGCATATCTCACTCATCAACGGGGCGAGATCGTCTATTTTGCCGATGGATTTTTCCCTCATCATCTGGCGGTGGTACGCCATGATGAAAAAGTAATCCACCCCGCCCCTTTTGAACTCGCCTATGTCCTGCGACAGCCACGCCAGCGCCATGTCGGGCCTCGATACCGACTCGTACGACAGGTTTGCGCAAAATTTCAGGTCGGGCCTCTCCGCCTTTGCGGCTTTGATTATCCTCCCCGCGACCTCGCCCAGCCTCTTCGCCTTGAACGCCGACCAGTTCCAGAACTCGTCGGTGTACTCCTTTACGTAATACTTCGTCCCGGCGCCGTTGAGGTAAGGATTTATATAGAGGTCTTCGGCGTCGATCTTTTTTCTGTAGAGTTTTTCGGCCCCGGGCCCGAAGCCCTCGTTGTGTTTCAGCACCAGATCGTCCTGAAACAGGACCCCATCGATGTCGTATGAGGCGAGATCGAGATAGAGGTCTACTAGGCGATCAACCTCTTTGTCGTCGAAGAGATCGACCCCGAATGCGGGGATTATTTTCTTCTTTTCAAAATCGTATTGATAGAGGCCGAAGGGATTTTTGCCGTCGACTGCGTAGCGCGTCGTCATCCAAGCGTAGATCGCGAGATCGTTCGCCCTTGCGGCCTCGATCATCATGCCGAGGACGTCGTCGACCACCGGGGCGGAGTCGGTCTCGAAATATACCCCCGCATCGCATCTCGGTTTTGAGAATGGGTAAAACCTGTCTCCGTTATTCTGGAAGACCCTGACGATGACGGTGTCGGCCCCGGTCTCCTTTATTAGCCCCATCTCCTTTTTGAGTTCGTCGTATGTCCTGGCAGAGAAGTAAAGCACCTGAAATCCCGCGATCCTCGATAACTTAGGCACCTCGGGCCTGATTTCGGGCTTTTCGATGATGGGGAGTCCCTCTTCGGGCTTGATGGTCTTGGGCTTGACCTTCTCCTTTCCGATCAGGTTGCAGGAGGCGATAAAACAGACAATTAAAAGGGAGAGGAGCGGGAGCGCTGTCTTGAGGTGGATTTTATTTTTTTTCATAAGAGGTGGATTGAAGTCGATTTTTTATAGGAAGTTATTTTAAAGGGCATTTTTTTGCTATCTAAAGTGCTTGAAAAGATCGGGGAAGCTCTCGATGATGATCCCGGCACCGGCCGAGATCAGGTCATCCCTTTTGCCGAAGCCGTAGGTGACGCCGCAGGAGATCACCCCGGCCGCATTCGCCGACAGGATGTCGTCGGTCGTGTCGCCCACCATGACGGCGCGGCTTGGCTCGACGCCGAATTTTTCGACGGCGTAAAGGATGGGTTCGGGGTTGGGCTTCATCTTCGATGCTGTCTCGGCCCCGACGACCAGATCGATTTGGTGATCCATGCCGAGGCCGGCGATGACCTTTTCGGCCATTGCCGAGAGCTTGTTTGTTACGACCGCCTTCTTTTTATCGATGTCCGATAGCGTCTCCAGGACGCCCGGAAATGGTTTTGTCGTGTCGAGGAGATGTATGTCCATAAACTCGGCGTATTTCATGAATATATGATAGGCCGCCTCGTCGTCATCGCCGGCGAGGCCGGATAGGAGCTTCGGGATTCCGTTCCCGACTAATTCGACGATCTCATCTTCGGAGAGGGAATTGAATCCCAAAGACGTTATCGTGTTATTGATGGCGGCACCGATGTCCTTTTTCGAGTCCGAAAGTGTTCCGTCGAGGTCGAAGATAAAGAGGTCAATTTCCTTTTTCGTGTCCACTGTCAAATCGGGTCCTTTGTTTTTTTGAAATTTTATATCACGATGCCGTTTAAAATACCATAATTTTTCTTTGCTGTGTTGATTTTTTTGGAGACTATCCGAAAAAATATTATATACCTAATATTCTATATTCAAAATAATGCTGCACCTGAAAATAACTACGGTATGGCAATGTATACCAAAACGATATAAACACCGCCGTCAAAATTTCTTTACATCCGCTCACATTTAATATATCCTAAATGAAAAATCCATCGGAAAAAAATCATGATACCCTTAAGAGATAACGTCCCGTCCAAAAAAATCCCCTTTATCAACTACACATTCATCGCCATAAACGTCATCGCATTTATATTTGAGCTATCGCTAGGGCAGGATCTGCAGAATTTCTTTTACCAATACGGCGTCGTCCCGGCATACGTCACGGCGGGGACCTACGGCCCGAGGTACGAGATCCTCACCTTATTCACATCGATGTTTCTCCACGGCGGTTTTCTGCACATCGCGGGGAACATGCTTTTCTTGTGGATCTTCGGCGACAACGTCGAAGACCGCATGGGGCATTTTCTTTACATCCTCTTCTATCTCGGCTCGGGCATCGGGGCGAGCCTCCTGCATATCGCGGTCGACCCCCAGTCCCCCATTCCGACGGTCGGGGCGAGCGGCGCGATCGCCGGCGTCATGGGCGCATACTTCATCCTCTATCCGAGGGCGCGGGTGCTTTCGGCGGTGATCATCTTTTACTTCATCAGGCTTATGGAGATCCCGGCGATCGTCTTTTTGGGGATATGGTTCGTGCTCCAGTTCTTCACGGGCGTGATGTCAATCGGCGCGACGACGGAGGCGACGGGCGGCGTGGCGGTGTGGGCACACGTCGGGGGCTTTGTCGTAGGAATCGCCGGCGGCCTAATCACAAGGCTTCTGACCGGCAAAAAACACCAACCGGTAGAGGTCATCACGAGGGACGGGAAGAGATATTGGCATTGAAAATGCTTTGAAATTGAAATGTAGATTGTGATATATTTTATAAAGCGACTTGGCAATCTCGTTTTGCTTGATAAAGTTATTACACCTGCTTAAGGAGAGTTACTACGATGACAGGTTTTCTTGGGTTGGGCGTTTGCAAAAAAACTATTTTTGTCCAATGAAAAGGAGATTAGTTA
>CAZDOD010000193.1:0-5267 GCA_964506935.1 uncultured Thermodesulfobacteriota bacterium
AAGATAGAGTTTCATATTTTGTGGATGGAGGCCAAAATGAGGATTTGGGGGGCGGAAAGTTGAGAAAGAGGAGCAGATAGGTTAATTGGCGGTTAATTAGCAAATAGGGTCTTTATTTCGCAAATTCTGAGAATTTCCCACCATTTTACATTTTTTTAAAAAAATGCTTGACATACAATATCAATTCGCATAATATATTAAAAAAGAAATACATTTTTTAGTATCTTTTGTATATTTAACAGTAATATTTTTATATTTTGTATGATAATTATATGTAATTTATGGAATTTCCCCTCCCGAATATGAGAATCCATTCGGAGACGGGGTTTTTTTTAAAAAAAAAGAGGTGAAGATCAAAATGAAAAAGATCGATCAAGCCACAAAGATACTTATGACAAAACTGGAAGTATCGGAAAAAGAGGCTTTGGACAAGATCAAGGTCCTATCAAACAAGAAGAACCTCGATACCGACAAGACATGTGATGTCTTGATACAGCTTGAAAAGATAATCAACGAAAAGTGGTTCAATACAGCCCTGTCTTGAGTGTCTAAAGCCCCGAAGGCGATTTAGCACTAATATTTCTTTTAACCAAAAATCCACCCCGAAGCTTTTTCAATAAGCCGAAGGGTGGATTTTGCCTTATATAGCCCCACCACAAATTGAATATAATTCAGTAATAAACAGAAATCAGTGAAATATTTCTCTGTAAATTGATTATTTACGCATAGGATTGTGATTTACATAGGTTATCTATATATCAAAGCCTTTGTTGATGTCGATTGATCGGAATATTTAGAATAAAAATGGCGTTTGGAAGAAAATAATTCGGTCGACGGAGTATGATGCTCGAAGATTTTGAGGTGAGGTGGCATGATTTTGGGAGAGAATAACACGTTTTCGATATATAGTTTTGATAAAGCGTTTGTTATCGAAAAAAAAGCTCGAAAAGTTTGAGAAAAAAATGATTTTCCTTTGTTTTTTCAAATAAAATATTGTATTATCCCTAATAAATATCCAAATAAGGGGAATGTAAATGAAATTAACGACTCTTTCGCGATATGGAGTAAGATGTCTGTTCGACATTGCATATTATGGTAATGGTACATCGGTTCGTGCATCCCAGATTTCAAGGCGTCAAGAGATTTCCCTAAATTACATAGGACAAATATTATTGAAACTAAAGAGGGCAGGGCTCGTCAAAAGCAAAAGGGGACGCTCCGGAGGCTATACCCTGGCACTGCCGCCCGAAGAGGTTGACCTTTTAACGATCATGGATGCGGTAGAGGGCCAGCTGTGTTTGATACACTGTATCGAGGATAACAGCAGTTGTGAACTTATGAAAAAATGTGTAACTCATGATATCTGGGATGAGGTGTGTACATCTATGAAGGATTACTTTACCGAAAAGACCATTCTCGATCTGATCCAGATGGCAGAAAAAAAGAATATAAATCGGGAATAATATCGATTATCCAAAAAAACTTTGTTTAGATCTACCATGATTTATAATGACATAACAGAGTTGGTCGGAGGTACACCGCTAGTAAGGTTGAGCAGGATTACAGATGGGATCGACTCTGTCATGCTGGCGAAGATCGAAAGTGTAAATCCCGGGAGTAGCATAAAGGACAGGATAGCACTGGGCATGATTAAGGCCGCCCAAGATGGGGGTAAGATAAGGCCGGGTGTTAGCACGATCATCGAGCCGACTTCCGGAAATACGGGGATAGGCCTCGCCATGGTAGGGGCGGCGTGGGGATACAAGGTTATAATCACAATGCCTGATACCGCAAATCTGGAGCGAATTCAGATCCTCAAGCTCCTCGGGGCACGGATTATTCTTACACCGGGAGATAAGGGGATTCAGGGGGCCATTGACGAGGCCTCAAGGCTTCTGGAGGAGGTCCCCGAATCGTTTATGCCCAATCAATTTAAAAACCCGGAAAATCCGAGAACCCACCGCCTTACGACTGCCGAAGAGATCTTCAATGACACGAAGGGAGAGGTCGATTTTTTTGTCGCCGGTGTGGGAACGGGTGGGACAATTTCCGGCGTTGCGTCTGCCCTCAAAGAGAGGATTCCCCGGCTTCGTGCCGTGGCGGTGGAGCCTGCCGGCTCGCCCGTGATATCGGGTGGAAAACCCGGAAAACACGAAATCTACGGGATAGGGGCGGGATTTATACCGGATATCCTCGACACAAATACAATAGATGAGGTCATAACCGTGACAGACGAGGATGCCTTTGAGACCGCACGACGACTTTCGAGAGAGGAGGGGATACTCTCTGGTGTTTCATCGGGAGCAAACGTTTGGGCTGCCCTTAAGATAGCCGAGCGGGTGGAGGGTAGTGGCAAGGTTGTCGTCGTCATACTCCCCGATTCGGGAGAGCGCTATCTCTCGACAGAATTGATCAGAGGTCTAAACGACTTAGGAGGATCTTAGATATCAAAGCTATTTTTCTATTTTATACCATTATGGAAAAAGGCGGATATCAAAAATCTCAAATGCCGAAGTTGGAGTTATAAAAAATACTTCGATTAAGATAGACCACCGTTTGTGGTGGAGCTGGATGCAGATAAATAACCGATTATAACCGCACCCAAACCATTAGACCTACCAAATATCCATTACCTTTCCTTCCATATATTACCTTTGACTAAAAATCTAAAATCCGTATAATAATTATATAACCTATTATGGTGTGTGTTATGAAAGGTGGAAATTTCCTCGATTTTCTGAACATCGCAAAGGCCTGGAGGGATCTCGTCTCGATGGTCAAGGACAAAAAGTACAAGATACCCCTCTTCAGAAAGCTTACCTATATAGCCTCTGTTATATATATCATAATCCCCCTCGATTTCATCCCCGGGTTTTTTCCGATCGTAGGTATCATTGACGATGTCGGGGTGTTGGCCCTAATTTTCGGCCTCGTCCTTTACGAGATTTCATGCTACAGGGAATTTAGGGATCGGGGTGTTAAAGGAGAAGGATTTGAGTCTTTTACGGACGGGGTTAAAGTTGAAGAAGCGGTCAAACGGCTTGGATCTCCAAAGGCCTCCGGGGACGATAAATAAAGATCTTCCCATCAAAATAGAAATTTTTTTTACAATCAGAAGGACATATATAAATCTTGGCTCATAGAGATCATAGGCGCGGGAGATCAAAAGAGGCCCTTGTCACTCTTGAGGGGAGGAATGTCGTCCTTGAGGCCCTTCGCGCAAAGAGGAAGATAAGAGAGATCATAATCGACGAGGGCGCAAAGGGCAAGGGAAAGATCGATGAGATACTGTCCCTCGCAAGGGAGGGGGTCGTCCCTGTCTTAACGAAAAGTCGAAGGGAGCTCGACGAGGTCTCCGTCACTTTGTCACATCAGGGTGTGATCGCCTTCGCACCGAGAGGCGAGGAGATTACTCTCAAAGAATTACTGAAAGGACTTGGGGGGAAAAGACCGTTTCTGGTCGTCCTGGGGGAGGTAATGTACGAGCAGAACCTCGGGGCGATATTGAGGACCTCGGAGTGTGCCGGAGTCGACGGAGTCATCATCCCTAAGAGGAGGAGCGCCCCGATGTCGGCCACCGTATCTCGCGTCTCGATGGGCGCATCGGAATATGTCCCCGTAATAAGGGAGGGAGCGGCGAGTGCCCTCTCGGTCATAAGGAGGGAGGGGATAATGGTCTTCGGTGTCGACGCCGAAGCAGATATGCCATACTTCGAGGCCGACCTTACGGGGACCTCGGCCTTCGTCTTCGGCGGCGAGGACAAGGGGCTTTCGGAGATGGTCAGAAAAAAATGCGACGTCGTAATCTCAATTCCCCTCCTCGGGAGGATATCGTCGTTGAACGTCAGCGTGTCGGCAGGGATCGTACTCTACGAGAAGGTCAGACAAGAGCAAAAATCGAGATGACAAAGCCTGTTTTCCGATCGATTTGATAGCCTTTCTAATCTAACGAATCCTATTTCCTACAATTTCAATTTTATCCACGCGGGATCGTGATCGCTACCGTCTCCGCCATGTTTTGAGCGGTGGTCTATCCATGCCTCGACCATTTTATCGGAGAGTCTGAGGCTCAGCCATATATGGTCAAACAGCTCATATTTTGCGGGCTTCCCGGATTCCTTGAACCTGTGTGTCCACGAGCCGGACGCCGGCGGCGGCGGATCATCATCTTTCGGGGGTCGTGTCTCTTTGGGTTTGGAAAGTGAATTAACAAGATTCAATTCGGTGTCTTCGGTAAATGCCCTGATGTCGGAGGAGTCGGGGGAATCATTCATATCTCCCAAGACGATATAGTTGCTGTCGGGTCGTGTCTGCGTCTTGACAATCTTTGCGACCATCTCGGCCTGACGTGAGCGGCGAAGGCTGTTTTTCCGCTCGCCCTCAACCGGGTCTTCGCTGTAGTCGACGTAATGGCTCTTCAGGTGATTGTTGAATATAGTAAACAGCTTCTCTGATCGGGTGTAATTAAGGATTTCGATTTGAATCATATCGCGTCCAAAAATCGGTATGCCCGGATCATTGGGGTGGACCCATTATCTCCATGAGGTCATGCCACCGATTGGAAGTCTGGACAAAATCCCGACATCGATCAGACGTGGGTCATTCCCCTCGACAAGTGCGCAAAAATCGTACATACCTCCAAGGTTATCGCGGTTGAACTGGTTGAGGGTGTCGAGGTCCTCCACCTCCTGGACTGCCAATACATCCACGTCCATCGATTTGATGCGTTCGGCGGCTGTTTTGGAATCTTCGGAATCCTTTGCCTTAACAAGTTTTCCCCGATAGGTGCGGATTCTGACTACATCGTCGGCGCCGAATTTATACTCGATTTCGCTATCGACCTTCGTCTCGGCATCGCTGATAGATTCGATCTCGGCTTCGAAGTTATATCGTGAAAAGAGGTTATTAAGATTAAAAGTCCCAATACTTACGTCCATTTTTCACCTCCTATAAAATATTTAGCTTGAAAAGTTTTTAATCTTGCAAATAACAAAATGATGTCAAGCAAAATAATCATTTCTATTTAGGGGGTTTTTCAAAGAGGGCGTTAAGAAATAAAAGATGGATAACAGAGGAATGGAATTTGAGATCCAGTAGATATAAATGAAAATAATTAAATCAAATGTTTAGGTAACTTGAAATTGAGAGCTATTTAAGGATTAAGAAAAACGCTAAAATATCAAGGCCACAATGTAATAACTCACCTCCTTTTATTTGGCTTTTATTTGATTTACTTAATATGCACAAACAATAACATCTTTTTGAAA
>CAZDOD010000194.1:0-5189 GCA_964506935.1 uncultured Thermodesulfobacteriota bacterium
AAAGTGGTGGGCAGGTTCTTGAACCAGTTGCGATCCGTTTCCGAGCGGATGTATATGGTGGATCGGGACTACAATCTTAAATTCGTAAACAGAAATATCTCCGAGGAAATCAAGCTCGATTACAGGGATATCTTAAACAAAAAGTGCTACTCATTTTTCAACATCAAAGAAGAGCCATGCACCGGATGCCCGATAGGCCTCGTTTTAGGGGACCAACTCAGATATACCGGTAAGGTCTGCGTTGGGTACGACGATGGGGACACATATTTTGATGTCGCTGTCTATCCGATATCCTCTGGCGATGATGAAAAAGACTATCTCGTCCTGAGCCGTGACATAACCGAGGAGAGGAGGATGAAGGATCACCTCATCCAGAGCGATCATCTCATCTCTTTGGGGCAGCTTTCGGCAATGTTCGCCCACGAGATAAACAATCCCCTCGCCGCCATCCTCGGATATTCTCAGGTGCTGCTCAAAGACATCGATCCGAACGGGGACGAATATGAGGATCTGAAGATCATAAATGAGCAGGCCGCAAAATGTAAACTCATCATAGATGATCTCTTGGAATTTGCCAGGGCGGGTGTTAATGTAAAGGACTTCTTCTCTCTTAACGAGGCATTAAATGGGACTATCCCCCTGATTAGAAATGAGCTGGAAAGTAAGGGGATAAAACTTGAGACCAAATTTCAGAAAGACTTGCCCCCGTTCTATGGAGATCGGATAAGGATGACCCAGGTGTTTCTCAACATACTGAACAACGCTATCTATGCGGTCGACATGGGTGGGAAGATTGCCGTTGAGACATCATGGGTGGAGAGTAACGGCAAGCTCATGGTATCGTTTGTCGACGACGGTCCGGGGATAAATGATGAGGATAGGATAAAGGTCTTCGATCCCTTCTTCACCACAAAACCCACCGGAATAGGTACGGGACTTGGGCTTTCTGTGAGCTACGGCATCGTAATGGAACATGGTGGTGAGATACTGGTCGAGAGTGCAATTGGAAAGGGATCGAAATTTACGATCGTTCTACATTCTGCCGAAGATAAAACCAAATAAGAGATGATTAATACTATGGAAGAGACAATTTTAGTCGTTGACGATGAAGAGAGTGTTTTGAACCTCCTAAAGCGCATCCTAAACAGGAATGGATATAATAATGTCATTTTGGCGAATTCAGCGGAGGGGGCCCTGGATGTTTTGGGAAGGGAGGACGTCTCGGTCGTCCTCACCGATGTCAAAATGCCCGGCATGGACGGAATATCTCTTTTAGATAGGATAAAGGAGATAAATGATTCGATAATAGTGATAATTGTCACGGCCTTCGGAAGCATCGACCAGGCCGTCGAATGTATGAAGAAGGGGGCACATGACTTTATTACCAAGCCCTTCAGCTCCGACATCATCATCCTTTCGATCGAAAAGGCGCTGAAAGACCGCAGGCTCAACAGGGAAGTCCGAGATCTCAGGATAAGTGTCTCGAAGCAGGCCGATTTTATGGATTTCATAGGCGTTTCGGAGCCGATGCAGGAGATTTATAATAAGATAAAAACGGTGGCCTCCACGGATGCCTCTGTCTTTATTACGGGAGAGAGCGGCACCGGAAAAGAGCTGGCAGCGAAGGCGGTCCACAATTTGAGCACCAGGCGTGATAAATCCCTCGTGTCCGTGAGCTGTCCCAATATCCCCGTCCAGATGCTGGAGAGCGAGCTCTTCGGCCACGTAAAAGGCGCCTTTACGGACGCATACAAGGATAAGAAGGGACTCTTTGAGAAGGCCGATCTTGGGACGATTTTCCTAGATGAAATCGGGGATATCACTCCTGATGTCCAGATAAAGTTGTTACGGGTCCTTCAGGAGGGGGAGATCTTCCCCCTAGGGAGCGAGAAGGTAAAGATACTAGATGTCAGGGTAATTACATCGACCAACAGGAACCTCCATGATAGGGTAAAGGAGGGGGATTTTCGTGAGGATCTATTCTACAGGATAAACGTGATCAATATCCATATGCCCCCTCTGAGGGAGCGAAAGAGCGATATACGGAGACTCTCCGTCTATTTCGCGAATGAGTATGCCGCAAAGGTTTCAAAGTCGATAAATGGGTTGAGCGATGCCGCTCTAAGATATCTCGAGGGGAGGAGATGGAACGGCAACGTCAGGGAGCTGAAAAACGCCATCTATCAGGGCGTTGTCTTCTCGAAAGGTGAATATTTGGATATAGGTGACTTAAAAACGGGTGAGGATAATCCCGTGTCGGAAAAGATAGAGACCGTAGATACGACCGGGGATTCTCTCAAGGAATCCCGTGAAAATCTCCTTAAGGAATTTGAGATGGACTTCATAAAAAAGGCCCTTTTGAGCTCGGGCGGCAATATCTCGAAGGCGGCCGCAGAATGCGGGTTGTCGAGGCAGTCCTTCCAGTATCTAATGAAAAAATATGGAGTTAAGATAGAAAAATAGAAGACGTTCCTGTTGTCCCATTTAAGTGCAATACAAACTTGCACCCTGCCAATAATTTTTGCTACAAATCCATTCTACCCTTTCATAAGTGCTTGTAATCATTGGATTATTAGTGAAAAAGCTAATTTATTCGCAACCACGAAATTATATAATAACGTTTTTTTAGAAAAACGTGATTTTCCTATTAATTTCAATAAGTTAAAGATAAGTAATTTAACAAATTATATGGCAAGATATTTGCATATCTTATAAATAGGTAACAGGAAGATAAGGAGTTGGAAATGGGAGAGATGATTTATAAGAGAAAGAAAGGTGTAAATAGAGGGGAAAGAGGCTTTACCCTCATCGAGCTTTTGGTGGTTGTATCTATTATCGCGGTAGCATCGGCGATCGCCGTCCCGAGTTTCGTGAGCTGGGGCTCGAAATTCCGGCTCAGGTCCACCGCAGATGAAATTGCGAAAAATATGCTCCTTGCGAGAATGAAGGCGATCTCAACCAACAGGGATGTAGAGATCAAGTTCTATGAGGCCGAAAAAAAATACGAGGTGATCCATGAAGGGAAGACCGAGGTTTTCGAGCTACCGAAAGACGTAAATTTTGGAGAGCTTGACGAAGATGAGGGCACACATCTCCCCGTAGATAAGGTAACGTTCAAGCCCGCAGGCCATGCCGAGATAGTCTTTAATAAAAGCACTTTTAATGTAAAGCTCTACAGCACCGCCGAGAAACTCACCGATAAAAAGAGGAAGGTCACGGTCAAGGCGGTGACGGGGATTGTAAAGGTCACAAGGGGGTGGTGAGATGTTAATGAGGATTAGACGATCACTTAAAATCCTTCAGAGAGAAGGGGGTTTTTCGATTCTCGAGAATGTCATCTCGGTGGCCATATTCTCGGTGGGAATACTCTCGATCTCGATGCTGTTCACCCAGACGATGACTTACACCCATTTCAGCGAGAAGTTCGCCGTGGCAAATAACCTCGCAAAGGCGGAGCTCGAGAGTATGTGGAATACCCCATATTCCAACGTGGTCTCGGGATCGACCATAAAGACGGTAGACAACGTAGATTTCACCCTGACGTGGACGGTACAGGATAACCAGCCCATAAATGGTGTCAAATATATAGTGATGAGAGTCGACTGGAAAGATTTGAGCAGCATGAAAAAAGGGCGACGGATTGAAATAGAAACGATTTTATCGAGATTCTAGGGAAAAAAGAGATTAAATGATGAGATGGCTAAAGAGTAAAAAGGGTTTTACACTCATAGAAATAATGGTGGCGCTTTTAATCGCAGCTATTGTCCTTGCGGCGGTTTACGAGGTGTTTCTCTCCGACTACCGTGCATTCATATCCCATAATCTACTTCTAGATACACATCAGAAGGAGAAGATGGCACTCGAGTTTATGAGCCGGGAGATCCAACTCATAGGTTTCGATGCGGAGACCAGCCCCATTACCGCCGACGTCATAAAGGCAAGGTCGGACTATATCCAGTTTGAGGAATATGACGTAAATGACAACAGGAGGATCAAGATCCTATACGAATTCAGGCCGTCTGAGGAAAGGATCATAAGGCGCCTTAATCTATATGATACGTCCTGCGCCGATCCCAATTTCGAAAACTGCTGGATTCCGGGGACCGACGAAGAATTCATCGACAATGTGGTTTCATTTACATTCACCTATTATAAAGAAGATCACGTGGAAATCGTCCCGGTTTATGATCCAGTCGCCGATGAAACCAAGATTTCCGTCGCCGATGTCCCCGATATCAGACAGATAGACGTCGAACTGGTGGTAAAAACGGATAGCAAGGATCCCATTAGGAAGAAATTCCTCACGAGAAAGATCAAGACCAGCATCTATGTGAGGAACTTGGGTATAGGTACGAACCTTTTGGACACTACTCCACCGAACCCTCCCATCAACGTAACGGTGGCAGACCCCAATGTCTGCGGGGAGCTGGTTGTCTCTTGGAACGCCAACACCGAGGCCGATCTTTCCGGATATGTTATCTACTTCGGCCTTGAGGACAGGGATACATTTCCATACCCCTCAAAGATCGTAATAAGCAATCCAGATACAACAACCTACACCCTCACGGGGCTTGACAGCGCACCCTCCGACGATCCCGCATCCTTGATGTACTATATTGCGATGTCCGCATTCGACCGATCCATGAACATGAGCGATTATTCGGTGGAGGTAAGCGGTGACGGCTCTATAGACAACGACACAATCCCCAATCCGGACAAGCCCTCTCCTCCTGAAAACTTTATCGGGGAGGAGGTAGCCGGTGAAGGGGAGGTCAAACTCACCTGGTACCCCTCGGCCGATACAGACGTTGTGGGGTACAGGATATACAGGAGCACCGAACCCTTCAATACCTATCCGATTGTTGCACCCTATAATCCCTCAAATCTTAACGGAACGGTAATGGTGGCGTCTGAGAATGTACTCATAAGTACCCCGAACGTCCTAACAAAGGGTGACACCGAATTTATAGATACGGGTCTTATCGGCTGCAAGAAATATTACTATGCCATAGCCGCCGTAAACTGCGATGTGACACTAATCTCGGATGATGCGGGTGACGATGACTCCATAAAATATACTCAATCGGACTATCGCTTTACAAACGGTGATGGTATCAGCGGGCTCGATACCGATGTTCCCACAGGCTCGGACACCACACCCGGAGACGTAACCGCCATTGATGATGACC
>CAZDOD010000195.1:0-5182 GCA_964506935.1 uncultured Thermodesulfobacteriota bacterium
ACCGTCTTACCTGTGTTATTCGAATAGTGAAAGATAAAGCCAAAGAAGAGCCCGGGGATGTTGGGTATGTTTGTCGTCTTTGTTGATACATAGTATATGCCGAGCTCGTTTTTGCTCAAGATGCCGAACTCGAAGTCGGTGATCGTAATCCCTGAAATCTCTTCCGTTAAACTCATTTCGGGCTAAATCTCGTTACTAATAAATTGGTCCATCACAGGTCTTGGCACTGACAATCGTGTGCAAATCTAATTAAGTATACAATGCAATCCTACGACTTCAAAGAGACATTTCATGACGAAATTTCTATATGTAAAATAAAGTCATATTCATAAAAAAAGAAAAGGGGTGGTTGAGCGTAGTTAAGAAGGGGAGGACTTCCGTGAGACGATGTCATCTTTTTTCAGCTATCAGGATAATCAATTTACAGCTGAGCGTGTATACATGCCGTTTCGTCTTTATCTCTTCGGGTGGGACATCCGATTCTATTATTTCAACTTCGTAGTTTTTTAGAAGCTCTCCAAGAAAAGATACGGCATCCAGATAACCATACAGCGGCTCCGGTTCTCTGATGTAGAGGCTCCCGTCCGGGAAAATCCTTTTTATATCGGTTGCGAATTCGACGATTATCCCGCCACCCTTTTTTGTTACCCTGTCTATTTCGGAAAAGATATGACGCAATACATCCTTTTGGAAGTAGTGGAGGGTGCTTGCGCAGAAGACGCCGTCAAATGATCCGTCGTCGAAGGGGAATTTTTCCGTCAGATCGAATACCTTAGTATTAAACCTGTCTCGATATTTTTCGGGTGTGGTGTCCCGCAATTTCGTGAGGGCACTTCTGTCGATATCGGAGGCGACGACTAGGTCGGCCCTCTCCAGCAGATCCGAATTATAGCGCCCGTCACCCGCGGCGAGATTCAACCACCTGCCGCGGATATCGGCCTTTCTAATGATTTTGAGGGTGTCTCTATCGCCGGAGCCCCAGATTGAATCCTTGCCTGTCTCTGAGTAATCGATCCCTTCGGCAAAGATATACTTCTCTTCGTCTTTTTCGCCCTGTTTTCCCATTTTCTTTATACCGTTTTGTTGATTCATTGGATTGCGATATTCACTGATTCTAAATACATCTCTTTTTCCCACATATCGAAAATAACATATCAAAGTTGGAAGTTTCAAGAAAATTTCCGATCATCGCATCAATTAATGCCAAAAGCTTTAAATAGTGTTTACCGTTTTAAAACAATAATAATTCATATAACCCATTACCTCAAATGAGCTTTGTGGTATCAGATCTCGCTGACGAGGTCGGGCTTCGATCGGCGACGCTCGCGAAATAAGATTTTCAAAAAAAGTTATTTTTCGCTGAAAAATTATTTATTTTCTTGAAAATATAGTAAAATTTTGATATAATAATTTACATATTGTAATTTAACTTTTCAACCCATTTACCGTAAAGGAGGTTGAATATGTCTGAGAAGACCGTTACAAATTTTGTTATAAGGGCGCTTATTGACGCTGCAGAAGAAGTCCTAGGACAAAACGGCGTGAAGGCTCTTTTGAACTACGGCCATCTGAAACATCTATGGGAAAACAAACCTGATTACAACTTTGAAAAGAACTTTACAAACGACGACTTTGACGCAATCTCATCCAATTTCTATAACGTCATCGGTGCCTCCGGCGCAAGGGCGATCTTTCGCCTCATGGGACACGAAACCGCAAAACGGTATATCGCCATGGGCGCCTTTAATTCATTTTCCGATCTCCCCGCCAAAGAAAAATTGAAGAAGACCATCGAGTTATATGCGAGTGCATCGGGGAGAGGGTCCTTATCAGATGGTGAAGGTATAATCGCATATGACAATCCCCAGTGTACAATTTGCTCCAAAATCTCTGACGGGAGGCCATCGTGTACAATCGTCAACGGCGTATTGGATGAGCTGATAAAGTGGGCGGGGGCTAAAGAGATGGGGACCGTGGAGACCAGGTGTAAATCCAAAGGGGACGATACCTGTCGCCACGAGATACATCCAATATAAAAAAATCAGAAAGTGGAAGGTCTACTATCCCATTGTATATCGGCATAATCTAAGTTGCTTACAGCCGGTGTCTTTGCCTGCCTGTTTTTGAGGATGGCGTTTTTATCTGTTTGTGCGGGATTTGGGAAGGATCTTCCAAGAGTAGGGCTTGCATAAAAAAAAGGGGGGTAATACCCCCCTTTTTTAATCGGAATTAATACCTCCGATGGTTATCCCTATCATCCCTGCTTCGAGGAGGCTTTGCAGCATCGACGTTCAGCGATCGTCCGGAAAAATCCTTGCCGTTCAGTCCCTCTTTTGCCTCTTCGGCCTCCGACTGTGACGACATCTCGACAAACCCAAAGCCTTTCCCTTCGATAACCTTGGCCTCTTTGACCTCTCCATAACTTGAAAAGAGTTCATTGAGCTCTTCAGCAGTCACCGAATAGCTGAGGTTTCCCACAAAAAGTTTGTTTTCTTGCATTCTCAACTCCTTTTTCTTCTCTTATCTAACAATGGTCGACTCAGGAGGTGAAAACAAGAAAAACAACAATACCTCTTCATAGAACACATTATTAAACACGAGAACTGAAAAATAAAAAAGCTGCTAAAGAAATCACCGGACTCCATAAATGAGATGTTCCGACTCTCTCTATGGCAGCATCCAATTTCAGGGGCCCATGCCCTGAATTTAACTAATTTTATATCTATTTTTATCATATGTCAAGAGAAATATGAGATATATTACACAATTTGTTTCATTATCACCTTTTAGAACAAAAAAAGTGTAAATAATGTGATAATTTTTCTTGAGGTTGAAGAAATTACAAGACGACTTTACATTGGCGATCATAGGCCTGTAATGCTTGCAAGACGAGATATTAAAAAAAAGATAAAAAAAGGGGGGCATTACCCCCCCTTAGTGTCTGGATCGGTTTATCGGATTAATACCTCCGGTAACCTCCACCGCCGCCGCCTCTCCTCTGATCCCTGCTTCTCGGTGGCCGTGCCTCGTCGACGTTTAAGGTTCGTCCGGAAAAATCCTTGCCGTTCAACTCATCTTTTGCCTTCTCGGCTTCCATCTGGGAACCCATCTCGACAAATCCGAAGCCCTTCCCCTCAATAACCTTTGCCTCTTTGACCTCTCCGTAACTTGAAAAAAGTTCGGTGAGCTCTTCGGTCGTCACCGAATAGCTGAGGTTTCCCACAAAAAGTTTGCTTCCTTGCATTCTCGACTCCTTTTACTTCTCCTATTTAACAATGGTCTTCTCGGGAGGTGAAAACAAGGAAAGCAACTTAAACAACGGTACCTCTTTACGAAACGCACTATTAAACATGAGAACTGAAAAATAAAAAAGCTGAAACAGATCATCGGACACCACAAGTGAGATGTTCCAACTCTCCCTATTTCAGCATCCGTCATCAGGATCCCACGCCCTGATTTTAGCCTAGTTTATGGTATATATTATTTTTTGTCAAGTAAAATGTTAGTCCGCCTGGGAGCCACATGTTCATTACATATTAGAGAAAGCACTGTCTCAGGTCAAAAGGAGTGTTTTTTAAATAAAGTGGTTATAGATATCAGAGTAAAGTCTTACTGCGATAACTTCCAATACCGTTTTTTCTTGATGTAAAGATGATTTCAAAAAGGCATTTATCTATGAATAGTTGAAGTTTGTGACGTTTTTTTAACGAATGTCTTTGCTTAAAATCCTTTTAACGATGTTCCGAGGGCATATAGAACCGCTGATACCAGCATACACCAGCTGTCGAGATTGCATGGGAGGCTGGGGAGGTTGAGGAGAGAGAGGATAAAAGAAATACCGCCTATAAGCAGAAAAACGAAAGCAACAAGCCACGTAATTTTTTTGGGCGCATTAAATCTCATGCCATACCTCCTGTGAAAATTTGATTATTTATGCGACGGGATTACTATAACCTCTCCGGAGTAGATGAGATCGGGGTTTTCGATGACCTCGCGATTTGCCTCGAAGATAATCGGGTATTTACCTCCATCGCCGTAATACTCCTCGGAGATCTTCCAGAGCATATCGCCTTCCCCTATTGTGTAGTGACGAATTTCCGGCTCAGTGGTGGATTCCTCTTCATCTTTGCCATAAGGCTCGATCTCTTTTAGCTCATCTTTGATCATGCCGCGAGCCTCAAAGCCGCGAAATGCCATCTCCATGAGGAAACGATTCTTGAAATCCTCGTCGAGCCTTTCGGGCTTTTGGGGAATCTCCGTTCCTTCAAACGAGACATACTCGTCGGACTCAACGATGATGGGTTTTCCCCCCTCTGTTCCTCCCAATTTCGATACGAGTTCCAGCGTCCCGTCGAGACAGAGTAGTTCCGTTTTTTCTTCTTTGATGACGCCGAAGTCTGTGCCCCTCACGCCTATTGCGGCATTATCGGTCTCAATGATGAAGTTGGATCTCCTGTTGACAAAGGGAGCGACCAGCGCCCTGACCTTTCCATATACGAGCTCAAACCTGTTTTCGGAACGCCTCGTTATCTCTACGCTCCCCATCTCCTTAATAGCTATGTGGCTCTTCGGCCCGACCTTGAAAAAGCTTTCGCCGGGAAGTTCCAACTCCACCGTCCCGAAATCTCCCGTGGTTATCTCGTCCCCTTCAGAGATTTCTATATCATCGGTCAAAATAAGCCAACCTTCACTCCCCGACTTCTTTATCAATACCGATCCATCCTGAAAGAGAATGTCGGCACGGGCGCCCTTTGATCTGAGGCAATCCGCCAGACACAGATATAATGTGCCGATGATAATAATTACTGCAATGGAGACGAAAAAGGCCCTTTTCAGATCAAATCGATCCCTGTTTCCCATTCTTTAGATCCTCTCAATGCCAAGTCAGGTCTTATATAAGAGCTTCGTCTGTATTGTCTTACTACGGTAGAAATCCCATCGAAAAATCCCTACATCATTTTTTAGGCGGGATCCTTATTGTCTGTCCGGGATAGATCAGGTCGGGGTTTTTGATGACCTCTCTATTTGCCTCGAATATCTCGGGATACTTGTTTCCGTCGCCATAGAATTTCTTTGCGATCTTTGAGAGGGAGTCACCCTTTACAATGGTGTAGAACTGGCTGCTTGGAGATGATGAAGGCTTTACGGATTTCACTAAAAGTCCGTCACTGTCGACATTTTT
>CAZDOD010000196.1:0-5155 GCA_964506935.1 uncultured Thermodesulfobacteriota bacterium
TTTCATATTGGTTAATGTAGGAAAACCGGCGGGTGAAATCTACGAAAAGCTCTTGAGGGAGGGAGTTATCGTGAGGTCTATGGCCGGCTACGGTCTCAAGACACACATAAGGGTGACCTCTGGTCTTCCGGAAGAAAACAAGAGGTTCATATCAGCACTGAAAAAAGTTATTTAAGGGGAAAGGAAAATGATATTTGTTCTTAAACCTGGGCATTCCCAGGAGGAGATGGATCACATCCTGGAGTTGATCGAGGAGTCCGGCCTCAAGCCCCACATATCGAGGGGTGAGGAGAGGACCATCATCGGCGCCATAGGTGATGAGAGGGAGATGCAAAATCTTCCCACCGGGTCGATACCCGGGGTGGAAAAAGTCGTACCCATTTTAAAGCCGTACAAGCTGGTAAGCAAGGAAATGAAAGATGTCGGCACAAAAGTGGAGATAAGGGGGGTTACGATAGGTGGAAAGGAGATCGGGGTCATCGCCGGTCCGTGTGCCGTAGAGGGGTACGATATGCTCAGAGATATCGCCCTGGAGGTAAAAAAGATGGGGGCGAAGATATTGAGGGGCGGAGCATATAAACCGAGGACATCCCCGTATTCTTTCCAAGGATTGGGGGAAGAGGGGCTCAAGTATCTCTCGGAGGTAAGCAAGGAGACAGGCCTCCCAGTGGTGACGGAGCTTATGAACATCCGATATGCAGATGTAGTCTACAAGTACGCCGACGTCATTCAGGTTGGTGCCAGAAATATGCAGAACTTCGATCTCCTAAAAGAGATAGGTACCTTAAAGAAACCTGTAATTCTAAAGAGGGGGATGAGCGCAACCATTACTGAACTCCTGATGAGTGCTGAATATATAGCGTCCGAGGGAAATACCGACATCATCCTGTGTGAGAGGGGGATCAGGACTTTCGAGACCGAGACCAGAAATACCCTCGATATAAACGCAATACCGGTTCTAAAGACACTGACGCACCTTCCGGTTCTAGTTGATCCAAGCCATGCGACCGGCCGATGGGAGATCGTAACGCCCATCGCAATGGCGGGCATTGCGGCAGGGGCGGATGGGATAATGATCGAAGTTCACACAAATCCCGAGAGGGCCATGAGTGATGGGAACCAATCACTCAAACCCGAGAAATTCAAAGACCTAATGGAGAAGGTAAAAAAAGTGGCCGAAGCCGTGGGAAGGAGCGTTTGACGGGATTTCTGTGTGATTTTTTCAGGAGGATTTTTTAGAAACCAGGCAGGATTGATTAAAACTTGAGTAAGGATGTTTTTATAGAACCCGCTGTTGGCCTTACCGGAGAAATATCTCTGCCGGGCGATAAATCGGTATCTCACCGTGCCGTAATCTTCGGATCCCTTGCCGAAGGAAAATCAAGCGTCAAGAACTTCCTCTCTTCCGAGGATACCCATAGGACGATAAATATCATGAGGGAACTCGGGGTCGAGATAAAGGAGGAAAAAGAGGGTCTTTCTATCTCCGGAGTAGGCCTTGGTGGATTAAAGGAGGCGAAGGTCCCACTATACTGTGGAAACTCCGGCACCACAATGAGACTCATGCTCGGGATTCTGGCATCAAATAAAATATTCTCCGTCCTCTTCGGCGACGATTCCCTTGCCCGAAGACCTATGAAGAGGGTGACATTGCCGCTTCGCAAAATGGGTGCCAAGATATACGGGAGGGTTGACTCCGAATATCCCCCCCTTGCTATCGTCGGGAAAGACCTTTCAGGCATTAAATACGATATGGATGTCAGCTCGGCACAGGTCAAGTCAGCAATCCTCCTTTCCGGGATGAGGGCAAAGGGAAAGACGAGGATCTTCGATCCCGGAAGATCGAGGGATCACACCGAAAGGATGATGAGATATTTCAATATTTCCATAACCTCAAAAGGGAAATACATTCAAATAAAGGGGATAGACCGATATGATGCAAAAGACATCACGGTTCCGGGAGATATATCATCGGCGGCATTCTTCATAGTCGGAGCACTAATAACGGAAAAGTCCGAGCTTCTTATAAAGGATGTAGGTTTTAATCCCACAAGGACGGGGATCGTCGAATCTCTGATTTCGATGGGGGGGGACATAAGCGTCATAAACAAAAGGGAGGTTTCTGGTGAGCCTGTCGCCGATATAGTTATAAAATCTTCTCGATTAAGGGGTATAAAGATCGGTGGAGAAATCGTAACGAGGATGATAGACGAGATACCGGTCTTTGCCGTGGCGGCGGCCGTGGCCGATGGGGAGACGAAGATAGAGGGTGCCCGTGAGCTCAGGGTAAAGGAGTCGGACAGGATAAAGACGACCTGTGAGAATCTGGTGGGATTGGGAATTGAGGTTCGGGAGTTTTCGGATGGGATGGCTATCTTGGGGAGAGGCTCTATAGACGGGGGGAGTACAAAATCCTTCGGTGACCACAGGGTGGCGATGGCAGCTGCCGTGTTGGGTCTGAGATCAAAAGATGGGATTTCTGTAAAGGATGTAGATTGTGTCGATACATCGTTCCCCGGATTTTTCGACATCTTAAAGGGAGTTACGTCGGGACGGTGAAGGAAGTGAAACTCACTATAACGGTTGACGGGCCCTCGGGTTCTGGGAAGAGCACGGTGAGCAGGGTGCTGGCTGAGAGGCTGGGATACAGATATGTCGATACTGGAGCGATGTATCGGGCAATAGCCCTGAGATCAAAGATGATGGGCGTTGAACCCGAAGATGACGACGGCCTGGAGGAGGTCTGTAGGGGGGTGGAGTTCGAGTTCAGGGGAGATAAGATATTTATGAACAGCGAGGACGTATCGGCACAGATCAGGACTCCCGAGATGGACGGGCTCTCGTCTATCATATCGGCGAGGGCTCCGGTTAGGAAGGCGATGATAAATCTGCAGAGGAAAATGGCCGAAGGCGGCGACATCGTTATGGAGGGGAGGGATATAGGGACGGTCGTGCTCAAGGATGCAGACGCGAAGTTTTTTTTGACCGCAGATAAGGATATTAGGGGGAAAAGGAGATTCGATGAGAGAAATGTGAGGGGCGAGGATGTTGATTTTAAAAAAGTGCTCTCCGATATGGGAAAAAGGGACAAGGACGATTCGGCAAGAGAGCTTTCGCCTTTAAGACCTGATAGGGACGCAAAAATAATTGATACTCCTAATATAAATGTGGAAAAAGTATTAGAAATCATCATCGGGGAATTAAAAAAAGGGGACGATTAAAATAGTTATTTTAAGGGTTTTTTAGCTTGACTAATAGTAGAAAATAGTTTAGTTTTTAGAATTACTTTTGATATACATTATCAATTTTTTGTGATTTGCATTAAGAATTTAGGGGGTAGTACCGAATGATTAACAATGAGGAGGATACCAAATCCTTAAAAGATGAGGAGGGGAGGAAAGCCGTATCCAGCATGGACGAAAAGGACAAAAGTAAAGACGATGTTAACATTGATGAACTTTACGCCGAGAGCCTCGATAGATTAAAAGAGGACGAAATCGTAAAAGGAAAGGTTGTTCAGATTACAAAGGACCACGTCCTTGTTGATGTGGGCTACAAATCTGAAGGTCAAGTCCCCCTTGAAGAGTTTTTAGATGATCACGGAAAAGTGGATTTGGAGGTTGGCGATGAGGTGGACGTCTACATCGAGAGGAGCGAGAATGAAAACGGCCTAGTGGTGCTGTCGAAAGAGAAGGCCGATCAGTTTATCTTGTGGGAGGAGATTCGTAAGGCATGTGAGGAAGACGAGATAGTTGAGGGAAAGATCATAAGCAAAATAAAGGGCGGTCTCGTCGTTGATATAGGGGTCAAGGCATTCCTGCCGGGTTCTCAAATAGACCTTCACCCCGTGAGGGATTTGGATTCTCTTTTAGGTAAGACATTCCGCTTCAAGATCGTTAAGTTTAACCGTAAGCGTGGAAATATAGTCCTTTCGAGGAGGGCGCTCCTCGAACAGGAACGAGAGGAGCAAAAGAAGCAGACATTAAAGGTGATCGAAGAGGGTATGGTACTTGAAGGCATAATCAAAAATATCACAGACTACGGAGCCTTTATAGACCTGGGGGGTATAGACGGACTCCTTCACATCACGGACATCTCATGGGGGAGGGTGAATCACCCGAGCGAACAGCTTAGAATCGGTGACAAAGTAGAGGTTAAAGTTCTGAAGTTCGATAAAGAGAAAGAGCGGGTGTCACTCGGTATGAAGCAAATAACTCCGAATCCGTGGGATACCGTAAGCGAGGTCTACGCACCCGGAAAAAGGCTGACCGGAAAGGTCGTAAGCCTTACAGACTACGGCGCATTCTTGGAGCTTGAGGAGGGGATCGAGGGTCTCGTTCATATATCCGAAATGTCATGGACGAAAAACATCAAGAGCCCTACACAGGTGGTTTCATTGGGAGATATGGTCGAGGCGGTCGTTCTGAACGTTGATGACGAAAACAAGAGGATATCCCTTGGGATCAAACAGATTGAACCCAATCCTTGGGATACAATTAAAGACAAATACAAACCCGGTTCCGTCGTTAAGGGCACGGTGAAGAACGTGACCGAGTTCGGTATCTTCATCGGTACAGATGAGGGGGTGGATGGACTCGTGCATATATCGGACATCTCGTGGATGAAGAAGATAAAACACCCCGCCGAACTCTTCAAAAGGGGGCAGGAGGTCGAGGCCGTTGTGCTCAACGTAGATCCCGAGGCCGAGCGCTTCTCATTGAGCATCAAGCAGCTCTCTGAAGACCCATGGAAAAATGAGCTTCCAAATAAATATAAGCTAGGCACGATATTGGAAGGAGAGGTCGTAAGCATCACGAACTTCGGCATATTTCTGAAGCTGGAGGAGGATATCGAAGGCCTTATACACGTCTCCGAGCTCGCAAAGGGGAGGGTCGATGATCCCCATAAGTTCTGCAGTGTCGGAGATAAGCTTCGGGCCGTAGTAATCAATATCGAGCCTCAAGATAAAAAGATAGGCCTTTCAATAAAAGCTTTAGAGCAATCCGAGGAAAAAGACCAGATCACAGACTACATGAAAAAGCATGAGAGCTCAAATGTCCAACTCGGAGAGATGCTAAAGAAAAAGATGCAGGAAAACAACGTAGAATTTGCAACATCCGATGAGGGGGAGGAAAAGGAAGAGGGGGAAGATAAA
>CAZDOD010000197.1:0-5129 GCA_964506935.1 uncultured Thermodesulfobacteriota bacterium
CGCGTCGTGCTCGCGCCGGATCTGTGGATGCGTACCCGGGCGGCCGACGAGGTGATCGACACGATTCTGCAATCGGTCCCGGTCCCGGTGATCAGCTCGCCGTGAAGGGCCGCCTCGTCCTTCTCAATACGCTGCTTCTCGCCGCGCCGGAGATACCTTTCGGCGGGATAAAGAAGTCTGGCTTCGGAAGGGAGGGGGGATTTGAGGGGATTGAGGCATATACCACAACGAAATATATAAATATCAGGCTCTAAGACCATATTGATTGGCACAGACAGACCTTTTTTCCGTAATTATTAGGGTTAGTATACTGAAGCGGAATTTCAGGTAAGAGATAAATTTCACTCTTTTTCATTGAATCTTAAAAAATAAAAACTATCTTACGGGCCTAAAAAATGTCAAAAAAGAAAAAACCCGAAGGAATCAACAAAAATCCCACGAGCTACGGCGATATAGAATTCTCAAGATATTTGAGGAGGGCATTTTTATCGTCGGCCGGTTATGACCGGGAGAGTCTCGGTCGCCCGATCGTGGGCATCATAGACACCTCGTCAGATTACAATCCATGCCACCGTCAGATGCCGGAAATGGTAAAGGCCGTAAAGCGGGGGGTCATCGAGGCCGGGGGTTTGCCGCTCTCGTTTCCCACAATATCTTTAAATGAGATATTCACCTATCCCACGACGATGCTCTATCGGAACCTCGCCGCAATGGAGACCGAAGAGATGATTCTGGCCCAGCCGATGGACGCCGTGGTTCTTCTGTCGGGATGCGACAAGACTCTTCCAGCACAAGTTATGGCGGCTATATCCGCCGACATCCCGGCGGTGTGCGTCGTCTGCGGCTCAATGATGACCGGGAGATTTCGCGGGGAGCGGCTCGGTGCGTCAACCGACTGCAGGCGTTTCTGGGGGATGTATCGCAGCGGAGAACTATCAAAAGATGAGATAGAGGAGACAGAAGAAAAACTCGTCTTCACGGGCGGAACCTGCATGGTCATGGGAACGGCGACGACCATGGCCTGTCTTGTAGAAACGCTGGGCCTCACGCTACCCGGCGGGGCAACGCCCCCACACGCCTCGGGCGAGCGATTGAAGAACTGCGTATCATCAGGGAGACTTGCGACGAAGCTTGCCCTTGAGGGAGGCCCGAGGCCGTCCGATATCTTAAGCCTAGCATCATTTAAAAACGCCTTAACCGTCCTCATGGCGCTCTGTGGCTCGACCAACGCCGTAATACATCTGATTGCAATCGCAAGGCGGGCAAAGATCAGTCTCTCGCTCGACGACTTCGACGAAGTGGCCGGGCGAATTCCCGTACTCGTCGATTTAAAGCCGGCGGGATCGGGCTACGCCGAAGATCTCCACTTCGCCGGGGGAGTGCCGGTTCTCACAAAAGCCCTCGAGCCGCTTTTGGACCTGTCCGCCATGACCGTGACAGGGAAAAAACTGGGAAAACTCATAGATTCTTTTATGCAGCCTCAAGACTGGCAGACCACAATCAGAACCCTAAATAAGCCTCTGATCCCTAAAGGGAATCCCGGCGCCATTGCCGTCTTAAAGGGTTCCTTGGCGCCCGACGGTGCCGTCATAAAGGCAGCGGCGGCAACCCCGTCCCTGATGAGACACAAGGGCCCCGCTGTCGTCTTCAACTCGCCCGAAGACGCCGTAAAACGCATCGATGATCCGAAGCTAAAGATCACACCCGCCAGCGTGATGGTGCTAAGGAACGCCGGGCCGGTGGGTGCGGGGATGCCGGAGGCGGGGTCGCTTCCCATCCCGAAATATCTGGCACGGACGGGTGTTACGGATATGGTTCGAATCTCAGACGCCCGCATGAGCGGGACGGCATACGGCACAGTCGTGCTCCACGTCTCGCCCGAGGCGGCAGTCGGCGGCCCGCTTGCCCTCGTCAGGGACGGGGACATGATCGAGCTCGATATCGATCGGCGGCGAATCGACCTACTCGTCGATGAGGAAGAGCTCGATAGAAGGAGACAAAATTTCAGACCGCGCCCCCTTCCCGAGCGCGGGTGGGCCAGGCTTTTCGCCGAGCACGTCCTCCAGGCCCATGAAGGGGCGGACATGGATTTTTTATAAGTAATATATAAGATGAAACGCTTTTTTGGAAAACAGAAAAGGGGGAATAAATGAAGATTACGGTGCTAAACGGGAGCCCGAAGGGGAAAAACTCCAATACCATGCAGTATTTCAACTATATACGGAAGCATTTTCCGAAAAATGATTACGTCATCTTCGATATCGGAAAGGAATCGGAACAGCTCGAAAAAAAGCCCGGCCTTGTCGATGAGATTGCAAAAGAGATTAAGCGATCGGACGGCGTTATATGGGTCTATCCGATCACATACTTTTTAGTCTCCTCCCGCATGAAGCGGTTTATCGAGATGGTCTTCGAGAAAAAGCTGCAAAAAGAGTTTTCGGGAAAATACGCCACGGCGATCACGACCTCGATGCATTTCTTCGACCACACATCCCTCAACTACATCCATGGAATCAGCGAGGACTTCGGCATGAAATATGTCCCCGGCTATTCGGCACAGTTCAATGATCTAATCTTCGAAGAAAACAGGAGGCAGCTCCTCCTTTTCGCCAAGGACTTTTTTCGGCACATCGAAAAGAAGATCCCAACGCCCGTCGAATACCCACCCGTCTCGGATGACGTGCCGACATACCAACCCAAAAAGCTCGGAAACGTGCCCAAGACCGGGGATAAAAAGATTATCATCATTGCCGATCTGAAAAAGACCGATAAAAACTTAGGCGCCATGATCGATACCTTCACGAGTCTGATACCCAATGAGGTCGACATAATCAACGTAAACGAGATCAACCTCAAGGGGGGATGCAGAAGCTGCCTCCGCTGTACATACGATGGGGTGTGTGCCTACGACGATGATATGAACTATATCTATCGTGAGAAGATTCTCCCCTCCGATGCCGTCATATATGCCGGCGCGATCAAGGATCGATACCTCTCGAGCAGGATGAAGATGTTCTTCGACCGATTCTTTGTCAATGCACACCGCCCGACACTCACGGGAAAGCAGGGGGGCTTTATCATCTCGGGCCCGCTCAAACAGATACCGAACCTCAGGCAGCTCTTCTATTGCTTTGCCGAGACCTTCGGCCTCAATATCGCGGGATTCGTCACCGATGAATATAAGGATTCGGACTACACCACGGGCCTCCTCAGAGACTTCGCCGATCGGATCATGTGGGGGATCGAAAACCGATACAAGAAGCCCACTACCTTCTTGGGGGTTGGGGGACACAAGATCCTTCGGGACATAAACTTCTTTACCCGATTCATCTTTTTGGAGAACCATAAATACTACGCAGAGCACGACCTCTTTGACTTTCCCCACTCTCAGCGGCAGATGCGGGTGATGGGGCGGATACTCCCTCCCCTTCTAAAGATCACATCATTCAGGAAAAAATTCCAGGCACAGATGAACGAGAATATGATTGCGCCATTGAAAAAGGTGGTCAAGGAAGAGTAAATCGCAGGTGAAGAACCTGCGGCCTGAATTTATTGAAGAGAGGGAACCAACGTTTAAGGTGGAAAAATGAATTGCAATATCCTACATGATTTCTATATAAGGAGAAAGAGATGTCAATAATAGAATGGAGTATCGATGAAAAAATAGCGATAATCACCATGAACACCGCAGAAAACCGGATGAACCTGAATTTTACCACCGAAATGCTCTCCACTTTCGACGAGATCGAGAAAGATGAGACGGCATCGGCCGTCGTAATATCTTCGTCCGACCAGAAAAACTGGTCTCAGGGTATTGACCTTGACTGGATGGTGGCAAGGATGGGGGAAGGAGACCTCGATACGATAGAAAAGTTCATATACAGTCTAAACGATGTCTATAAAAAAATACTCACGTTTCCGATGCCGGTAATAGCCGCAATAAACGGGCACGCCGCGGCGGGCGGAGCGATACTGGCGTGCGCATGCGACTTCAGGTTTATGCGGGCAGACAAGGGATATTTCCTGTTTCCGGAAATCAACATCGAAATACCCTTTTTCCCGGGAATGCTCGCCTTCACAAAGAGGGCGTTTCCGTATCACAAGTTTGAGGAGGCGATGCTTACCGGAAACCGCTATACAGCCACAGAGCTCGAAGATTTCAACGTCATACGCAAGGCGTGCGAGAACAGCGAGGCGGTCATGACCGAGGCCATTGCCTTCGCAAAGACATTCAACAAAAAAAGGGGCATATTCGGCGAAATGAAAAAGAGGATGAACAGGGAGATCATCGACGTAATCGACAACGTAGACCCGATATATATCGAGCAAGGCAAAATGACGGCAACTTAACACAAAAAATAAGCATGTAAAAAGGGGTGGTCTGATTATTTCAAACCACCCCCCGCTGTTTCTTAAAATCTCAACCGACCCTAATCATCCAATCCAACGACCGGAGGATATTATAGGTCGCTCTAAACCTGGGCCGACATCTTCTTGCTAACCGCCGCCGCCTCTTTTGCGATCCTTTCTATCAGCTCCGATACAGTCGGGATATCTCTTACGAGACCCGTCACCTGCCCGACCGTGAGGACGCCCTTTTTGTAATCGCCCTCTTCTGTCGCCTTCTGGATGGCGTTAAAAGCGTTCGCCATGTAGCCGAGCTGCTTTGCCGTGCCAAACCCTTGAGCCAAGACGCCGAGGAAAAGCTTAAAATACGGTAGATGCAGCTGCTTTGCTATGATCTTCGAGTGTATGAGCGCCCCAAAGGGATCGAAACCCTTTTTAATCGCCTTTCGTGCCACAGGCGTATCGAGGACCCTACACCCCATTCCGTCGAAGCGGTCGGAGTAGATCGTGTCGTTGACGGTCTTTTCGATAGAGAGTTCCTTGAAGTAGTCATGAAGCGGGCTCTCCTCGGTCGTCATAAAGCGTGTTCCCATCGCGATACCCTCGGCTCCGAGCGCAAGTGCCGCCGCAAGGCCCCGGCCGTCCGAGAATCCGCCGGCCGCGATAACCGGAATCTTTACGGCATCTACTATGCTAGGCACCAGAACGAGGCTCGTTACATCGCCCCCGTGGGCGGCGGCCTCGTGCCCCGTAACGAGAAGGGCGTCGGTCCCAAACTCCTC
>CAZDOD010000198.1:0-5119 GCA_964506935.1 uncultured Thermodesulfobacteriota bacterium
GGGCCCCAACGGCGACTCATTGATTTCAACTTCGGGTGGAGATAGAGATACGCTCCTTTTGGCATAAAGTTTTTAGGAGGTGACCTTGAGGATTCCGGAAAATGTCATTTCAGGCGCCGAGCCGTTTGAACTCCCTTCAGATAATGGCGGGGACAAGGCGGCGTTGTTGATTCACGGGCTTACCGGTACGCCGTCTGAGATGCGCTACATCGGGGAGGTCTTAAACAGGGCGGGATACCACGTTCGTGCTCCGCTCCTTCCGGGCCACGGGACGAATATAAAAGACCTCAACACGACCAAGTGGGGGGATTGGTTTTTGGCGGCAGAGATCGATTTTTTCGCTCTGTCGGCACATTTCGAGGATGTATTTGTCGTCGGGCTTTCGATGGGAGGACTCGTTACACTCAAGCTCCTGATAGAAAAGGCGGGGAGGATCAAGGGTGCGGCACTGCTTGCGACCCCGATGCGCTTTAATGACTGGAAGGCGAGGTATCTTTTGCCTGTGGTCGACAAATCCGGATTGAAGTATCTCATAAGGGACATACCGAAGGTCTTAGAGGATGTGGCGAAAAAGGGGGAGGAGACCCACATCTGTTACGACCGTGAATCGATCATGGCGGCGTCGTCGGCAATTTCGCTGATGAAGAATGTAAAAAAGAGGCTTGGTGCCATCGAGACGCCGATTCTCATAATCCAGTCCAAGTTTGATCCCGCAGTGGCGGAAAAGAGCGCGGATATTATCTATGATGGAGTCTCGTCCAAAATAAAGGAAAAGATAATCCTCGAAAAATCCTACCACAACATAGCCGTGGATATAGAAAAGGAGAAGGTGGCCTCAGCGGTGCTTGATTTTTTTGAGGGGCAGTTATAAAAATAGAGAAAGTTTAATTGAGATAGGAAAAATTACTATCCCGCCGGTTTTTTAAAAGAACATGGAACGAGGGCGAGGCATTTTCCGCAGACATCGACGACTTCCGTAAAGTTCTGATATTTTTTTGCGTTGGTAAGGCAGACCTCATAGCACCTGTGCCTGTCAAATGAGTTGGCTGTCAGGGCGCCGAAGGTGCAATTCTCAACACATTTTTTACAACCGAGATCGTTTTTGTAGAGGCAGAATTCCCGGTCGATTCTCTTCGTCGGCGGTATCTCGGCACTGGTTACGATGCTCCCGACCCTCCCCGCACAACCCATTTCGGTTATCAGCATCCGATTGAGCCCGAACTTCCCCAATCCCGCGATAAAGGCTGCGTGCCTGTGGGACCAGTTGCTTATGAGTTTTTTCTCGTCAAAATATTTTGTCGCAGGAACGACCGCAGACCTGATGTCAATTTTCTTGAGCTCATCCGAGACGTATCGATTTATCTGTGTGATCATAATGTTGGTCTCGACATATGCGGTCGCCCATTCTCTTGAGCTCGCGCCCCGCTTTGCGTTGCTCTTTACGGTCTCCTCTCTAAAGGGGATGAAATATGTGATCACGGTCCTAGCCCCCTCCAAGAGATCCTGTGGCAGAAGGTGCGTCTCGGAAACCGCGCCCTTTAGCTCAAGAAACAGCGGGTCGGCAGCGTCGGCGAAGGCGACGAGGGGCTTTCTCCAGTCGGTCTCTGTCCCCATCTCGATCTTGTAATCCCTTACGAATTTACCGATTAGATCTCTTATCTTTTCCTTCATCTAATATTCGGAGCTATTTATCGAGATATAAAAAATGGAGGTAGTCCTTAAATCCGTGTTTCCTCCAGAACGAGTAACCGATCTTATTTTTCGGAACGACCTTGAGCTCGATTCTCTTGATCCCCTTCGATTCAAACCACTCGAATATCCGTTCGAGCATCTTTGCGCCGATCCCCATCCTTCGATATCTAGGCTTTATCGCCAGGTCGTCAATAAATCCGTACCTCTCGACTTTGAGCACGGGGGGGTGTTTGGAGATGACGGCGATCGAGTAGCCTGCGACCTTACCGTCTTCTAAGGCCACCAAGACGAGGGAATCTTTGGATTTTAGGAAATCTTTTATGATCTTCTCGGCGTTTTTGTGCCCATCCCTTCGCCTTTGGAAGAACGGATCGATGTCACTGTGATAGTCCATGAATTTTTTCCACATCTTGATAATCTGTGGGATGTGGGCATCCGTAGCCTCAATAATCTTGAGCTCGGTTTCCTTTTTCATTGGAAGTATCTTAATATTTTCTATTTGGAAAAAGTCATCCGATTCACAATAACTCTTCGAGGATGAGCGCCGCATCCCTGACAAGCTCTGGACACAGGTTCATAAAGAGCCCCTTGTCGAGCGCCTGCTGCATACCCTCGGGGATTCCGATCTCGCATCCCAGAAGCTCCCTGCAGACGATTGTTTTTCTCCTCTCCTTAAATCTCTTCACGAATTCCCTTGTGACTTCATATGTCTTTTGCTTCGCCTCGAAGTCGCCGGGCTTACTCATACCGAATCTGAGCCCGATGACCATAAATGCCCCGGTCACGGCCCCGCATGTCTCGCCCATTTGCGCCATGCCGCCGCCGAATGCCCCGGCGACCTTGATCGCGGTTGCGCCGTCGAGACCCAAAGACTCGCCGTAGGTTGAGAGTATCGCCTGGGAGCAGGAAAGGCCACCCCCAAAGAGCGATACGGCGTTCTCGGATCTGTTCATATCGATCTACCCCCATTTTACTATTTCAGGTTTGATGTTATCTAAATCGCACATCACCGATTTTGAGTCAAGGAAAAAGAATAGATAACAGTTTAGATTTTTTATAATGTTGACATCGTGGTAGGATCTGTAGTTGAATATACAAGGTTTTTTTGCGGGGACTTTTTCCTATAAAATAGAAGGGAGATAGGATGTCCGGTGTCGTCCTGTCGATAAATATCAGCAAAAAGAAAGATGAGCCGAAGCGACCGATAGCCGAGGGTGTTTTCGAGGTCGGGGTGGGGATCTTGGGTGATGCACACGCCGGGAAGCCCATGCAGGTCAGCATCCTTTCAGCAGAAAGGACAGAAGAGCTTAAGATCGAGACGGGGGAGGAATTTTCGCCCGGCTCGTTTGCCGAAAACGTCACGGTTCGTGATTTTCCGCTCGAGACACTGAAGATCAAAGACAGGATAGGAATAGGGAAGGTGATACTAGAGGTCGTACAGCTCGGAAAACCGAAGGATATTGCACATACCTACAGCTACAAGGGGCACTCGCTCCTGCCGAAATATGGCGTATTCGCAAATGTGGTGAGGGGGGGTGTCGCCTCCCCCGGCGACGAGGTGAGACTCCTTTGAGGTAGATTTAAGCCTAAAATAATAGGTTATCCCATCCCAAAAACTTCGGTTTTCTATCGCCCCCCTTTTTCGGCTACTTTTTGACATCCCTTGACAATCTTGACTCAAAGTCGATCAGGATCCTGTCGTATTCCTCGTCGAGAAGTTTCGATGAGATGATGTAATCGGCCGTTGAGCGGTTACATGCCACCGGGATGTTAAAGAGAACCGAGATACGGAGGAGGGCCTTTACGTCGGGATCGTGGGGGTGGGACTGCATCGGGTCCCAAAAGAAGATCATAAAGTCTATCTCGCCCTCGACTATCTTCGCCCCTATTTGCTGGTCCCCCCCGAGTGGGCCGCTCTTCAATGCGGTGATACTTAGTCCCAGCTCCTCTTTGAGGATTTTTCCCGTTGTGCCGGTGGCGAAGAGCTTATGTTTAGACAGGGTGAGTTTGTTGAATTTCGCCCATTCGAGGAGGTCTTCTTTCCTCGCATCGTGGGCGATAAGCGCTATCCTTTTTTCTTTTTTGGATCGAACCGTCGTTTTTTCCATTTATATCCCTTATTTTTTGGAAAAACTATAAAAAACCGATATCTACTCTAAAAAAAATTTTACCTTACAATCAATTAGGCGTAAAGCTCTTCAATACATGGTCAAATGGATTCTTCCAGTCGTTAATGACATCGTAGGTTGCCGAGATATCAAGGATGAAATGTCTCCCGTTTTTAAATATATATAGGAAGCGGTGGTTTATCGCATCGGGGTCGTCTCTTTCTATCTCCTTGAATTTCAGGGCGTATCCATCAGACAATTCCAGTATCTCGAGGTCGGTGTAGTTTGAATCTCTTCCGGCCATTTCACCCTCAATCCTCTCGAGATTTGCATCAAAGATGCTCATCTCCGAGTATCCCTCTGGGATTTCTTTTGCTATCACGCTTATAGTCGGGAGGACGGCGCCGAAGTCGTATCCGGCTTCACCCTCCGAAGCTATATCTCGGTAGCTCCATGATGTGAGTCTCCCCTCCATCCCGTCCATCTCGAAGCCTTGGGGGATGTCGACCGAAAATCCATATTTCTTGCTTGTGAAGGTCGTGTATTTTTTGGAGATATCTGAGTTTTCCCCTCTCCCCACACTCTTTAATTCCGCCACACAGGACGATGTTATGAGAAAAGAGAGAAAAACTATACAAACGAGAATTACTCTGATCTTGATTTTCATAATCACTTTAGCCGCAATAGATGTTTTGGATAATCGATCAGTGTTTTAACATTAAATTTGATTGACTCCTTTTGATTATAACAGACGGGAGGTGATATTTGCCAGAAAAAAGTTGTGACTGTGACCATGATTCTATATGTGTCATCTTTAGAAGGCTTAAAGGATTTATGAAATCCTTAGCATTTTTTTATTTTCTTTTTCTTGACAGTGCCTATCTATTCCCTATATTATTTTCCGAATGGAAAGAAATCCCCACAAAGACCCCTCCATCAACGCACTCGCACTGACGATCTTCACCATCAACATCGGAGGGGGAATCATAATAGCCATCATCTCCCTATATACTTTTCATCTGGGGATCAGCCTCACCCTTGGTGGTCTCGTTATCTCGCTCTACGCCATAACGAGGGGGATATCCCAGCCGATTATCGGGCATTTCATCGACAGGATGGATCCCCGCCCCGTGATCATAGTCGGTATAACGCTCTTTATTATTGCATTCGCCGCTCCTTCGATACCAAGTGCAATTATCCTTTTTATCGCAAGGGCCTTTCAGGGGATCGCTTCGGGCATCGTGACAGTTGCCTGCTTTACTATTATAGCCAGACGCTACTTTGTCGCCCATTCGAGGCGCATGGCAAATGCGAGGTTC
>CAZDOD010000199.1:0-4984 GCA_964506935.1 uncultured Thermodesulfobacteriota bacterium
CTTATATAGATGAGGAAGAGATACGCAGACAGGCAGAGATAAATCTGAAAGAAAGCCAGCGCAAACTCTCTACGCTTATAGGCAATCTTCCGGGTATCGTTTATCGCTGCAAAATCGATGAAAATTGGACGATGGAATTAATCAGTGAGGGGTGTTATGAAATGACGGGTTATCGTCCGGAGGATTTCGTCGGCAACAAAAATGTCTCATTTGGCGACACTATTAACCATCCTGACGACCGGCAGTATATATGGGATGAGGTCCAAAAGGCGCTAAAAGAAGATCGACCGTTCCAAATGGAATATCGTATTAAAACTACCTCTGGAGAGACAAAGTGGGTATGGGAACAGGGTGTGGGGGTGCGTTCAGATGATGGAAAAGACATAATGCTCGAAGGCTATATTGTTGACGTCTCTCAAAAAAAAGAAGCAGAAAACGCCCTGATACAAAGCGAAAAGCGCTTCAGGTCTCTGGTTGAGAATCTAAACGACATCGTCTTTAGAGCTGACAGCAAAGGTGTTATCACTTACATCAGCCCTGTTATTGAAAAAATTCTTAGTTACAAGATTGAAGAAGTTATTGGCCATCCAATTACTGATTTTATCCACCCGGATGATGTTCCGTTAGCCATTAGAAAACGAAAAGAGATTCTGGCAGGTACTTCTGATCCCTACATATTAAGGTTTTTGGATAAGAAGGGGGCGATAAAGTACATTCGCAGGTCATGTCGCGCCGTCTTTGATGGCGAGAATCATCCTGAAATAACGGGAATTTTGACCGACATCACCGAGCAGAAGCTGGCTGAGGATGCGATTAGGGAGAGCGAAGAGAAATGGAGGGGTTTATTTGAAAACTCCATTGAAGCAGTTTTTACAGTGGACACCAATGGGAATTTCACAACGATGAACGACGCCCTCGCAGAAATTATGGGTTATGAGAGAGAAGAGATTTTGGGGAGTAACTTCAAGAAATTTGGTGGCCCCAAAGAAATAGAATATGTTTCCAATGCCTATAATCAGCTTTATCGCACGGGCGAGCCGATAAGAAATCTTATCTATAATACAGTAAGAAAAGATGGTGAATTACGCACCTTGGAAGCTTATATAAACCTCATCCGCAAGGGTGATGTAATAACGGGATTCCAGGGGACTCTGAGGGACATAACGGATCGCATGCGGGCCGAGGAGGCACTGCAAAACAGCGAGGCCCAGTTGTCCAACGCGTTACGTATAGCCCGGGCTGGCAACTGGGAATACGACGTCGCCAGCGACACCTTCACCTTCAACGACAACTTCTACCGCATTTTCCGCACCACGGCCAAAGAAGTGGGTGGGTACCGGCTGTCTTCGGACGACTATGCGCGCAGGTTCTGCCATCCGGACGATATCGGCTTGGTAGGCAGGGAGGTGCAGGCAGCGGTTGAAACCACCGAACCGAACTACAGCAGTCAGCTCGAACATCGAATACTGTATGCCGACGGAGAAGTCGGCTACATCGCGGTGCGCTTCTTCATCGTCAAAGACGCGCAGGGCCGCACGGTCAAGACCTACGGGGTCAACCAGGACATCACCGAGCGCAAGCGGGCAGATGAGGAGCTAAGAAAGAGCGAAGAGCGATATCGATCCAGCCTTGAAAATATGATGGAGGGGTGTCAGATTATAGGACACGACTGGAGATATCTCTACGTTAACGATGTCGTTGCCAGACACGGGCGGAGAAAAAAAGAGGAGTTCCTGGGCCATACGATGATGGAACTTTATCCGGGCATCCAAGACATGCAATTTTTTACCACTCTAAAAGAGTGTATGGAAAAACGAACTTCACATAATATAGAAAACGAATTCGTGTTTCCCGACGGAGTTCGTGGCTGTTTCGAGCTCAGCATCCAACCGGTACCGGAAGGGATTTTTATACTATCAATAGACATCACAGAGCGTAAACGTACGGAGGATGCACTAAAAGCAAGCGAGGAAAAGTACAGGACAATTCTTGAGAACATAGATGACGGTTACTTTGAGGTCGATGTTGCAGGGAATTTTACATTCTTCAATGGTTCAATGTGCAATATCCTCGGATATTCCAAAGATGAAATGCTCGGCATGAATAACAGAGAGTATATGGATGAAGGGACTGCCCAGGATGTCTATGGAGTATTTAACGAGGTCTTCGAAACGAAAAAAGCGAAAAAGGTATTCGATTGGGAACTTATCAGGAAAGATAAAAACAGGGTTTATGTGTCCACATCCATAACGCCAATTTTAGATAAAGAAGAAAAAGTAATTGGATTTAGGGGAATTGCGCGCGATATCAGCGAGCAAAAGAAAGTCCAAGAGGAGCTGAGAGAAAGCCAAGAGCGGTTCAGGAAGATATCGGAGGTAGTACCCGTGACGTTTGGTATGTTTTCCCCGAACCTTCAAAGGGTTTTATTTATCAGCGCCGCCTTTGAGACAATGTACGGCCACCCTCGTGAGGATTTTTACAATAATGCTGGATTGTGGTACGAGATGATCCATGAGGATGACAAGAAAGAGATTGCAATTAAGATTGCCTCAAATATTTATCAAGAGTTGGATATAGAATGCAGGATTGTTAGGCCTGATGGGACGGTCCGCTGGCTTAATGTGAGAACGTTTCCGGCAAGGGATGAGAACGGGGAACTGTCTATGGTTGTATGGATCAGCGAGGATATCACGGAGCAAAAAAAGATAGATGATGACCTGAAGAAGAGCGAGGAGAGCTACCGTTCCCTCGTTGAGAATATCAATGATGTGATTTACAACCTAGATGTGGATGGAAATTTTACTTTTATCAGCCCGAGTATTGTGGATTTATCTAAATACAGCGTAGAAGATCTAATAGGCAAGCCTTTCCATAGTTTTATACATCCCGACGATCTCCCGGTTTTATTAGAGAGTCGCGAAAAGACCCTAGAGGGTATTATCGAGCCTTTTGAATACAGGGTCTTTGATAAGGATGGCGCAATAATATTTGTCCGTTCGTCGAGCCGCCCGATTGTAAAAGACGGAGAAATAGTAGGCGTAACCGGAGTCATAACCGACATCACCGAGAAAAAGAAGATGGAGGAACAGCTAATACAGGCGGAAAAATTATCGAGCCTCGGCGGCATCCTCTCCGGCGTTGCCCACGAGCTCAACAACCCTCTCACCGCAATAATTGGAAACGCCCAGATATTGATGCGAAGGGATATACCATCGGATATCAAAGACAAGCTCGAGGTCATCGAGAAGGAATCGATCCGATCCTCTAAAATAGTGGGGGGTCTTCTCGCATTTGCGAGAAAACACAAGGCCGAAAAGAAGATGATCAATATCAACGATATCATTATGGATGCCCACAAACTAAGGGAGTATGAACTGCGGGTGGATAATATCACACTGAACCTGGATCTGGATAAAGATATCCCGCTGACATCCGCCGATCCCTATCAGCTCCAGCAGGTCTTTATAAATCTCATAAATAACGCCCACGGTGCCCTTCTGGAAAAGAGCGGCGGGATTCTGGATATCCGTACTTCTAAGAACAAAGACAAGATCATCATCGAGTTCGAGGATGATGGATACGGTATCCCGAAGGAACATTTGAGAAAGATATTTGATCCCTTCTTTACTACAAAAGAGGTCGGAAAGGGGACGGGGCTCGGCCTGAGCATCGTATACGGGATAATAACGGAGCATGATGGGGTGATAGGTGTGGAGAGTGAGGTGGGGAAGGGCACGAAATTTACTATTGAGTTACCGATTCTCAAAGAAATCATAAGGGAAAAGGGAAAGCGTATTGAAAAACCAGAAAGGCCGGAAGAGGTGATAAATATTCTCGTCGTGGAAGATGAGGATTCTCTGAGGGAATTCTTGGTCGAAGCGCTTGAGGGTGAGGGCTACAGTGTTAAAATGGCTAACAACGGGGAAGAGGCGATCAAACTTTTGGACAAAAGAGAATATGATATCATTATCAGTGACATGAAGATGCCGGGGATCAGCGGCCAGAATATCTATACTTATATTCAGCGGAAAAATCCCGGATTGGCCGAAAAGATGGTATTCATTACCGGAGACATACTCGGACAGGAGACGCAAAATTTCCTGAAGATCTCCGGTGCGAGATTTATAGAAAAACCTTTCCAACTCGATGAATTATTTTCTCTTTTGATTGAGATGTTGGTCGAAAAAAAGGATTCTAATTGATTTAACTAATTCTCAAAAAGGGAGTAAGGTCATGGCACAAGTGAATCTAAATAGTGAAAACGTACTATCAGGAAGCTTCAAGAGAGGGAAATTTATTGATTTACTAAATACTTTCGGAAGTGATCATCTTTCTGGAAGTCTTCATATCAGTTCTAAAGATGGAGATGGATTTATTGTTTTTTACGAAGGTTATATCACTGTAGTTTTTTCACATGGAATGTATGAGACCCTCAGGAATGATTTAAGGAAAAAAGGGATTTTAGATGACGACGAGATCAAGGAAATCCTCGAACTCCAGAAACAAGAACCAAAAGATTTATCTGAATTACAGTTAATAAAATCAGGTTCTATAACAGAGGAATCATTATGTGAAATTATCAAAGAAAATAGCCTGAAAGTTTTACAGAACATGTTTTATTGGGATGGCATATATAGATTCTATGAGGAAGACATTTCTAATGTTCCGGAAGATCTACTTATCGACATCGGTTCAATCCAAAGACGTGATGAACGTTATATAAAAGATATAAGTAGCGAATTTTCTGAAATCAAAATACACGGGTCTCTGTTTACTACAGTTTTGGATTTGGCTGATGAAATCGATAATATCTCAAGTATCAGAAAAGCATTTGATAATGTGTCGAGGAGAATCAGCAGCTTTAAGCCAAAGGAGATTGTCTTAATTGTAGAAGAAGACCCAATAATGAGTACATTTTTGTCGGATGGTCTTATTAGGTTTAATTTTGAGATAGAACATTATAGAAGCAATCAAGATGCATTTA
>CAZDOD010000200.1:0-4958 GCA_964506935.1 uncultured Thermodesulfobacteriota bacterium
CCACCGCTTTTAGATATCAATAGAGGTGCCCTTTACCGATACGATAAAAGGCGAAAAATGAATGGAAGAGAACGCATACTGACCGCACTCTCCCTGGGAGTTCCGGACCGAGTCCCCCACCTCGAGCTCGCCTACAACGAGTCCTCGATCATAGGGATCGCAAGACATTTTACCGATGACCTCCCAAAGGTCGACTATATCCAGAGGATGGATATCGAAAACAAGGTCAAACTCTTTGAGACCGCTCTACTGGTTATCGAAAAGCTCGATGTCGATGGGATCGTCATGAGGCTCTTTTCCGACGTGAAGTTTATCGACGACCTCCTCTATATAGACGACTGGGGGGCTAAATACAAGCTCGACCCCAACGGCGAGGCCCTGCTGGTGGGCGGGCCGGTCAAAGATGAGGAGGGTCTTAAAGGATTCAAGCCCCCAAAACCGAAGGAGTCCGACCTCTTGGCCCTGTCTTACTGCACACAGAGGTTTAAGGATAAAAGGGCCGTAGTCTTCAGCTTCCGCTGTCCCTTCAGGCTCAGTTGGAACATACTCGGCGGGATGCAGCATCTCTTGATTAACTACCGGAAAAATCCCGGACTCGTCCACAAACTCGCGAGGATATCTACAGATTATATCAAGGAGGAACTGGAGCTCGCGATAAAGTTGGGGGCCGACATCATCTCAATGGACGGTGATCTCGCCTATGACAGCGGGACATTCATGTCGCCCGAGCAGTTTCGGGAGTTCATCAAGCCATACTATGTCGAGATCGTCGATTTCGTCCACAAAAAGGGCGTCAAGATATTCAAGCACACCGATGGGGAGCACTGGAACATCATGGAGGATTTCATCGAGATCGGATTCGACGGGATCCATCCGATCCAGCCCCAGTGTATGGACATAGCCGAGGTCAAGGAAAAGATCGGAAGGCGGATCTGCATACTGGGGAATATCGACTGCATTGATACCCTCGTCAGGGGTAGCACCGACGACGTCGCCAGTGAGGTAAAAAGGACAATCGAGATTGCGGGTAAAAACGGAGGCTATATAATATCCTCCTCCAACACGATCCATCCGGGTGTAAGGCCCGAAAACTACATCGCCATGGTAAGGGCGGCGCATAAATATGGCGTATATGAGGGAACTGATCTAAAAAAGGTGGATGATTGACAAAAAAAGCTTTTTAAAATTAAAAAGATGGAGGTTTTAGACCTCCATCTTTTTTTATTGGGAATACAAAAGCCCCGAGACACGCCGTCATCGCAAATCAAGTAAATATCATTTCTGATATCACTACTACAACGATTAAAGTCGAATAAGTATATCCACAATAAACTTTTCGCCTAAAGGCCAAAGGTGGAATTTATTTTAATCTAAACCGAAGTGTATATATACGGGAAACAGCCTCTTAATAGGATATCTTTGAAAATAAAAGACTAATCCCCTGCTGAAAAAATCTAAAGTCCAGTTTTCGACTTTTACCACCGCCTATTTTTTTCTATTTTTATATTTCACTTTTTAAACGAAGTGTGGTAGAAAATCGGTACAAAATTTCTTTTCTTTATCGATGAGAGAGGTTGATTATGGAAAATTATCTTGACATTGCGAACAGCTACGGTATGTGGATCGCCTGCTCTGCAGTCATCTTGGTGGTCATCTTTCAGGCCATACGGCTTACTAGAATCGCCTTTGTTGCCGGAAAAGATATAGGCCTTACGAAAAAGCAGATGTATGCCGCACTGCGCTCGGGATTCACGACTGCCCTTGTGCCCTCGATCGCCATCCTCCTCGGCCTTGCCCTTTTGATACCGAGGCTGGGCCTACCCTTCCCGTGGATGAGGCTCTCTGTAATAGGCTCCGTTACCTATGAGCTGATAGCCGCTGGGGCTGCGGCAAACGAGATGGGATTGGAGGGACTCTCCGGCGATTTCACCGCCGCTGTCTTCACCACCGTCGTCTGGGTTATGTCGCTTGGGGCGATTTTTGGACTTTTTGTGGTTGCATTCTTTACACCAAGCATCAAGAAGCTAAAAGACAAGGTTGCCGGCGGCGACGAGGGATGGATGAGGGTCATGACCGCGGCGGCATTTTTCGGTGCGGTAGGATATATGTTTGCCCAGCCCATCGTAAAAGGCGGATCACCGCTCATAGCCCTTATAGGAGGATTTGTCTTCATGGCTCTCATTGGTGTGATAATAATGCTTGGTAAACAGAACTGGCTCAAGGAGTGGGCATTGGCGCTTGCCATAATTTGTGGTATGGCATCTGCGGGCCTCTTCTTTCACTACTTCGGGATAGGAGGATAAAGTGGATCCAAAAGAAAAAATATTTCAAGAGCGCTTTCTGCGCCCTGTCGAGAGGACCGGAAAATACACAATCCTCGTGGCCATCGTCTGCCTAATGCTCCCCGGCCTGTATCTCTATTTCTTTCATGGCCTCGCACCACCTTTCGGACCGATGATAAAGGCATGTATTGCCGTGTGGTCATTTATGTTGGTTATGGGTGTCCTTGAACCGATCGTATATTATCCGATACTCGGTTTCGGCGGAACATACATGTCGTTTCTCGTCGGAAATCTCCTTAACCTCAGGGTCCCGGTTTCCGCAACGGCACAGCAGGTTGTCGGAACGAAGGAGGGGACAAAAGAGGCTGAGATCGTATCTACACTCGGCATAGCCGGCTCACTCATTGCATCCGAGCTTGTGATGATTCTGGGGATACTCGCCTTTTTGCCCTTCATCAACAAAATACAGGGCTCCGGGATGGCCGTTGAGGTCGCCTTCAATCAGGTACTCCCGGCCCTGTTCGGGGCGCTGGGCGGGATATTCCTCTTCAGAGTGCCGAAACTCGGGATAGTTCCCTTGGGCCTCGGTTTCATAATTGCCATACTCAAGAGCGACCTCCCCTACTCTATCGTAATACCCCCAATGGTGATCCTTTCGATCATTGCGGCGAGGATCATGTACAAAATGAAATGGGTCAAGGGAGAGGGGATGATGTAAAAGGAGTCTCTAGTGAGCTACAAAGACGCATTTTCAAAAGTAGAAAAAAACGAAGACTATATCGTCGACATCCTAAAAAAGATTATCCGTGTTGACACCTCCGTGCCTCCTGGGGAGAACTACGGAAAGCTCGTCGATATCGTCGAGCCGGAGTTTAAAAAATTCGGGTTCGAGACCGAAAGGGTGATTGTGCCTGAAGATAAGGTCAAACAGATGCCGTGGCCGCTCTCCGGCGAGCGGGTAAACCTTGTGGCGAGCATGAAAAACGACAAACCCAAGGTCTCGGCATACGCCCACATGGACGTCGTCCCGATAGACGAGCCTTGGACTCAAGACCCATTCGGCGGAGATGTCATCGACGGCAAGCTCTACGGCAGGGGCACCGTGGACATGAAGGGTTCGATCGCCTGTTTCCTCGGCGCGGCAAAGGTGCTCTTCGATATGGGGATAGAGCCGAAATACTCGGTAAATTGCTGCCTCTGTACCGACGAGGAGCTGGGGGTCTACCCCGGTGCTCGCTACCTAGCCGAGGAGGGGTATTTTTCGAATCACCTGATGTGGCTCGAGCTCGGCGCGATGGAGCCTATCGTCACCATAGGGGCGGCGGGTTCAGTAAGAATCGACCTTGTGGCAACGGGAAAGAGCTGCCACTCGGGGATGAACTATCTCGGGGTCAACGCCGTCGAGGAGCTCGTCCCGGTGATGCAGGAGCTTTTGGATCTAAAGAAAGACGTCGAAAAAAGGCTTTCCCGCATCCCAACCTTTCCCCTACCGAATTGCCCATATGACAAGATGACGCCGATGTTTAACCTCAACATCATAAAGGGCGGGACAAAGGAGAACATCGTCCCGGCGACATGCGAGCTAACGATAAACCGGAGATACATCATCGAGGAGAAATTCGAGGACGTCGTAAGGGAGATCGAGGAGGCGATAGACAGGGGCAGAAAAAAATCGAAGCTCATTGACCTCTCGATGAACGTCGTCCACTCCTATCCCCCGGTGGAGTTAGAAAAGGAAAATCCCGCAATCAAGAAAATGCTCGAGGCGAAAAAGGCCGTCAAAGGTTATGAGCACTTCATCTACGGCGGGATCAGCGGGTCGACCGACCTCGGCTTTGTCGCTGAGATTCTAAAGCCGAAAAAGATCGAGGCCGCGGGCTTCGGGCTGATCCGGGCGACAAATATCCTGGCCCACGCCGTTGACGAATTCGTATATGTCGAGGATCTTGTTGACATGACAAAGGAGCTCGTCCATTACATGGGTTTTTAGGGTGTGTCTTTAGATCGAGAAATTTCACAAGAAAGGGGAGGTGGAAATAACCACCTCCCCTTTAAATTCAATCCAGGCTTTTACTATTGTACCTTAAAAAAGCAATTCCCCTCGATGCCTTCATCTAAAAGCTGCACTTCTAGCTCATAGTTTGCAGGATTAACGAATTCACCGGCGTTGTTCCTCCCGTCCCATGACCACGAGGCAGATGCGCCCACGTCAAGTGGATCGGGGACTCCGGACGGTCTCGAGTTGTGTGTGGAGCGCTCCACCGGGCCGGTGGAATATAGTCGGTAGATTATCCAGGTAAACCTCGTTGTATCGAGTGCCCTCGTTCCGGTGTTTCTTATGGTAAAGGTTACGACATCCCCACTGTTGTATTTCTTTCTGTTTGATGTGACTGTGATCTCAAGTCTCTCCGCAGCGGCGACAAGATCAAAGCCGTCGCTGACTTTGGTTTCCTCGTAACCCAACTGGGGCATGTTGATATTGACCTTGATGCGGTATCTTCCCGCCGGCTGCCAGCTACCCTCGTTGTCTTTGGTGTTCCATGTCCAGGTCGCATGCGCCCCCGGGGCCAGGATGCTCGGAGTTCCCGGCGGTTTCTGCGGATCCCCGGTGTAGATCTCCCTCCCGGCACCCCCTTCCCTAACCTCCACCATCCACCACATGTTGTTGAGGCGCAA
>CAZDOD010000201.1:0-4949 GCA_964506935.1 uncultured Thermodesulfobacteriota bacterium
GTTTCTGATCATCCGGCATACTTCAAAGCCGTCCATTCCCGGCATCATTACGTCGAGGAGAATCAGATCTGGAATGAGCTCACAGGCCTTTTTATAGGCCTTAAAGCCATTTTCGGCAAAGTTCAAACAGTACCCCTCCTCCTTGAGGAGCGAATTGAGTACTTCCCGGATATTTGGCTCATCGTCAACGATAAGAATTGTGCTGGTGTGATCCCTTTCATTTTTTAACGAAGTCATTTCTATCCTCCCTTTCAATAGAGACCATCTTTTTAAGGGCATTCACTACGCTCTTTGAGAGGACGACAAAATCGAAATGTTTTTCAATATTGTCAAAGGCCTGGAGTCTCAACGCCGCAATCGCTGAGTTCTTCCCCGGTTTTCCTGTGATGATGACCTGAGCTGTTGGAGAAAGCTATTTCACCTCCTTTAATACATCGATTCTGTGTAGCTTCGAGGTAAATATCGCCTTTTTCATGTTCCCATTTGATTACCTTTTCTTCTTTCGCCATATTGAACATCCTCTTATTCGAAAGGCATATCAGTTTCAAAACAAATCTCCAACTCCAATGATATAGATTATCATATTTAAATAGCGAATACAAGGAGCATCAATAAAGCAGTCGTCCCCCCAAAAAACTTAAGTTTGACCTTACCTCAGGAAACAAGGCTGAGTTATGAGTTAATGTACGAAAGCGCTTGGGCTTATAAAGAGAGTACATATTAGGCAGTTTTTCTTAAATCATCACCACCGAAACGCCTCCGTATATTATTCCCGGATATCCTCAACGGTATATTTCAGGTATTGCTCTGTGCTCTTGATCGTTGAGTGTCCGAGTAGATGCTTCAGCTTTGCAAGGTTGTTGGTGCTATTGAGAAAGTGGATTGCAAAGGAGTGACGAAGGGTGTGGGGGTGGATATCTATACATAGAGATTTCTTTTCGATATCGCCGGTGATACTCTTGATTGTTAGAGAAGATTAAATTGACTTGACACTTTGAAAGAAAGGTGGTCAGATACCTCCTATTTAGTATATTGTAATATTTCTATGATTTTCCTATGTAATTCGTTCAATTGAGAAGGTTTTTGAATAAAACCATCAGCACCCTCGGCAATAATTTCTTTCGCCTGCCCGTTTTCGCTATAACCGGAAGCAACTAAAATCTTTACATCTGGGTCTATCTCTTTCAAGCGGATGAGCACCTCTTTTCCTCCCATCTTGGGCATAATATAGTCAAGGATTACTAAATCTATTTTATCTTTTTTATTTTGGAAAATCTTCAATGCTTTTTCCCCATCCTGTGCGGTTAAGACCTGATGCCCCTGTTGTAAAAGGAATTCACTCCACGTATCTATCACAACTTGTTCATCATCTACCAACAAAATAGTTGCACTACCGGCATACTTTTCATTATCTTCTCTGGTGGGTGTTTCCTTTAATTTTCTTCTTACTCCAGGAAAGTAAAGCTTAAAAGTGCTTCCCACTCCTTCTTCACTGTATACTGTTATAAGTCCTCCATGGTTTTTCACGATACCATACACCGTTGAGAGACCCATTCCCGTCCCGCTTTTCTCTTCCTTTGTGCTGAAGAATGGTTCAAAAATATGCTCCTTCACCTCATGAGACATGCCGATACCGGTATCTGTTACCGATAAAACAACATAATCACCTTCTTGGGCATCCAGATGGGTATTAACGAAATCTCTATCCAATCTCTGATTGTTCGTCTCGATAATAAGCTCTCCTCCTTTTGGCATTGCATCCCGTGCATTAATACAGAGATTGAGAATACACTGATCTATGTGTCCAGCATCACCTTCTATCATCATGAGATTATTTGCAAGGTAAGTTTTAATGTCTATCGATTTGTCAAAGGATCCGCTGAGCAATGGGAGGACTTTCTCCACTACGTTATTGAGGTTTACTCTCATGCGTCTGAATTCTCCTCCTCGGGCAATATTCAAAAGCTCGTGGGTAAGTTTAGAAGCTCTAAGGGTACTCTCATGAATTATCTTCAGAGCTTTATAATCAGGATCATCCTTATTTTTTTTGGTAACGAGTAACTCAGAATACCCCATGATTCCCACAAGTATATTGTTGAAGTTGTGAGCTATCCCCCCTGCTAGGGACCCAAGGGCTTCCATCTTTTGGATATGGATGAGTTGTTCCTCCAAACTTTTTCTATCGGTAATGTCCCGAAGTGTGCCCTGGAAACCAATGATTTTATTTCCCTCACGAACCACGTTGACATACATTTCTACTATTTTTTCCTCACCGCTTTTCGCAAACATAGTTGTAATTAGATTTCTTATAGGTTCACCTGAACGAAAAAGATGATTATATTCTTTATAGATCTGTTCTGCTACTTCTGGTTTTGTAAATTCTTTAAATTTCTTTCCTATCAACTCGCTTTTTTTATAACCCGATAAAATCTCTAAAGCATTGTTTGCATTTGTCAAATTTCCTTCAATATCCACGGTATAAACAGCATCTATGGAATTCTCGAATAAATTACGAAACTTCTCCTCAGATTCTTTCAGCGTCTCCTCTGCTTTTTTACGTTCAGTAATATCATGAAATATTCCTTGCATTATTACATCTTCCCCTATCGAGGCAACAAAAGCGACGATGTGTATAGGTATTGTTTTCCCCGATTTTGTTAGTACGTTTGCATAATCATCAACTGTCCCTTTTTGTTCTATATGTCTCTTGAACATATTTGTGTAATATTCTGCTTCTAATGGTGGATGGAGTGTTGTTTGATGTTGTCCTATAATCTCCTCCTTTTTTTTCTCTAAAAGTGTTTCTGCAGCCTTATTACAGTTAATAATCAATCCTGTCTCAGCATTTGCCCAAAATATAGCATTCGTCGCACTTTCAAAGGCAAGCCTGAATTTCTCCTCGCTTTTGTTGAGCGCTTCCTCAGTTTTCTTCCTCTCAGTAATATCCCTCCCTATGCCGTGTACTTCCACAACCCTGTTCCCCTCCCATACTAGTCGCTCCCGAGCCTCGAGGAATCTTACTTCGCCTTTTTTATTTACGAATCCGAGTTCAAATGATCCTACGTCTTCACCGTCAAGCTGCCTCTTGAATTTCTTTTCTATATACTCATAAGACTCGGGTGTAACCAAGTCCCTTAAATTCTTACCTTGTAGCTCTTCCTCGGTGTAACCCGTGTACTTCTTTGTAGCCTTATTGAAAAACTTGAGATTCCCCTTGTCATTAAAAATATACATAATATCTTCAATATTTTCCACGAGGTCCCGATATCTCTTCTCGGATTCCCTAAGCGCTTCCTCTGCTTCTCTACGCTTCGAAATATCACGACTTACTCCAAGCATTTTACAAGGATTGCCTTCGTCATCCCTGATAATAGATATCCTAACTTCGTACCATTTTGTGGAACCGTCCTTTCGATAGAACTCCAAGTCTAAGGTTGCGGAAATGTCTAAATCCTTTTGCGCTAGTCTCTCGGGTGTCATTTCTTCAGCAATTCTTTTCTTTGCAATTTTCAGAGATTCGGGGGTCAGGTTCTTTTCTATCGGCATCTTTTTCAGCTCTTCAAGAGTGTATCCTCGAAGATAGGTCACCGAAGGGTCAGCAAAAGTTGTCACAAAGTTCATGTCCATCAACCAGACACTATCTTCCATAGTATCAATTACGAGGCGATACATTCCCTCGGTTTTATATAATATTTCTTCTGCCTGCTTACGTTCAGTGATGTCGTTACCTGAACTCAATACCCCTATGATATTACCCTGTGAATCTTTTAAAACATTATTATGCCAGTCTATTAAACGTTCCTCTCCGTCCTTGGTAACAACAATTCCTTCAACATTCTTATGAAGCTCAAGCTTTCCTGCCATGATATCATCAAATATTTTTAGAACACTCTTCTGGACACGTTTCGGAAGACAGATCTTAAACCAGTTCTTACAAATGAGATCATCCTTTGACCGTCCAAGGATTTCTTCACCTTTCCTATTAATGAGGGCAATATTACCTGAACTATCAAGGGCAAGTAGCATTACCCCTGCGGTCTCCAGATACTTCTCGGCCATTTCAGGAGATGAAAGGATATCTATTACGCTTTCAGAAATTCTTTTCTTTCCCATGATTTGTCTCCTAGGCACTTAGAAAGTAAAAAATGCTGTTATTATAACAAAATTTCTCATCAATTGAAATAAGTTAAAAAGTGGATTTTAGACATGACAAAAAGAAAAAAGGAGGACATAATTGCCCCCTTTTAAAATCAGGAAACCACCGACCTTTAGTAGTGGAGGCCTAGTTTAATATTGACTGTATTTCATAATCGAAAGTTAGAGTTCCAAATCCAATAAATAAGACATTTTTTTAGATCAAGTATCACCACCGAAACGCCTCCGAATACTCCTCCCGGATGTCCTCAACAGTATACCTTAGATAGTGTTCAGTGCTCTTGATCGTTGAGTGTCCGAGAAGTTGCTTGAGCTTGGCGAGGTTCCCTGTGTTGTTGAGAAAGTGGATAGCGAAGGAATGCCGTAGAGTGTGGGGATGACCATGAGATATGCGCATTTATTTGAAGAATAAAGCTAAAAATGCGGTACAAAAGTTGGGCAAAATCTGGCCACAAACAGAAAAAAGGTCAAACTACAATCCCCTCAACCCTATAAGATCATTGGTGTACCACTAGGACACTCGAATATAAGTACAACAACAGCTTATTTGAATGTGACAGACAAACATCTTGATAAAACTGTTGAACTTTTAAGTTTTGGAGAAATTAAAGATGAAAATAGTAAAATTATCCAATTTAAGAGTAAGGGGTGATTTTTTTGGCCTATTTTTGTAACACTTCTTGTAACACTCGAAATGAAAGGGGTTACGAAAACTCGTAACCCCTTGATATCATTGGCTCCCCGGGCAGGACTCGAACCTGCGACTTGGTGGTTAACAGCCACCCGCTCTACCA
>CAZDOD010000202.1:0-4863 GCA_964506935.1 uncultured Thermodesulfobacteriota bacterium
GGCGCCCCTTGGTAAATCTTTAACTACCTCGAGGCGGGAATTATAACCTCCTTCAGCAAACAGCAAAGGCACGCAACCCTCATTAATCAGGCCAAGGCAGAGTTCCTTAAGCGTAGGCCAGTAGAATTCTAAAAATTGTTTTTCAGACATCCAACCATCGGCACCTTTATGCAGGGGAATAAAGATAAGTGGACTGCCGGAGGCATCTGAAGCGGCCACGGCCACGTCAATAGTAACAGGTGTAATTGTTTTAACGGCCTTCAGAAGCTTGTCGGGCTGGCGGAACATATCAAATACTATCCCTTGAGTTCCCCTCAGCATATCGGCGATACCATCGAAGGGGGCCGTAGCTATCCCGCCCCAGAAAAGCGGGATTCCCATTTCCAGCATTTTCTGATTACAGGATGCCACATTTTTCAGCCATTCAGCGCTCTCTTTGGCCGCTTCGAGAAGGGCCTGAAGCGCAGCCTGTGCCTCCGGCGTGCCGTAGGATGTCAGGTACCCGATCGGTATACCCAGCAGGGGATTAAACTGCTGAAGCCGCTTGAAAGGTTCAAAAGCTCCCGCAATGCGGGGCAGGTACGTCCGCATCCAGAAGTCGGACGGGTCGCTGATCAGGTTATCATATTCATCCGCCTTCATGTACTCGCCCTCGACGAATTGATAAGTCGGGGCGTCGGAGGCAAGACCGTGCCCGGGCCATTTGTGTGATATATAATCAATTCTTTCAAATACCTTACCGGGAAAAGCAAGGTCCGGGCCGTGATACATGTCCGTTTCAAAGTCCTGGAGAAACTTGAGTGTTACCTGACAAAGCATATTGTAATCATACATAATTTTGCCAAGCGGCACGCCGGTACAAGCTGCTGAAACAAATCCCCCGGGCATCATTACCGGTACTCTATCCGGCTTTTTCAATTGAATAGCCGCAATCAGTCTGGTTACTCTGTCTTTATAGGCTTTTTCAGCGGCGGGGGTGGAAAACTTTACATTCGGGGGCGACAGCCAACGTTTTAATCTTTCTTCGCGTCTTTCGTCAGGACTTAATTCCGCCCATTGCCTTTCCATTCCAGATTACTCCTATTTGCGTGCTGTCAATTTCCTATCATCGTGCCAGGCAGCCAGAGACTAAGCTGAGGGAAAGCAATAATAATTGCCAGGAAGACTAATTCTATAAGCAGGAAGGGTAAAACGCCATTCAGCAGTTCCTTGGTGGATATGTTAAAGATAGTCTTTATGGCAAACAGGTTGATTCCCATGGGCGGGGTAATCAGGCCTATCTCGGTGTTTATAACGAACATTACCCCGAACCAGAGAGGATTGTAACCCACCTCAATTATCAGCGGGACAAAAATAGGTACGGTTAAGAGAGTGATGGTTATCGGGTCAATAAGACACCCCAGTATAAGAATAATAACGTTTATTGAAATAATTACCAGTATTGGAGACAGTCCGATAGTATTAATAACATCGGATAATCTTGTGGCTATATTGGCGCTGCCGATCATATAAGTGAAAAAATAAGCCCCGAGACAAATAAACATGATCATGGCATTGACCAGCGTAGCTTCGATTAAACAATTACGCAGGCCTTTCCACCTCAGTCCATAAAAGAAAACAGCTATGATCAGGATTACGACAACTCCTACTCCGGCGGACTCGGTGGGAGTAGCGATACCGAAATAGATACTGCCAAGTATCGCCACCATTACTATTGCTACAGGCCAGATATTTTTAATGGAACTGAATCTTTCTCCCCAGCTGTAACTTTTTCCGGGAGGGCCATAAGCAGGCTTCCACGAGCACCATAAGATAGTCGGTACAGCTAACATAGCCATCAGGATTATACCGGGTACAATCCCGGCTATAAAAAGCTGGCCAATAGACATTTCCGCCAGGACGCCGTATATTATCATGGTGGCACTGGGCGGGATGAGCGGTCCGAGGACGCCCCCGGCCAGCAGCGCTCCCAGCCCCATGTTCCGGTTATAGCCGTATTTTTCAAACGCAGGTACGGCCGTTTTACCCACCACAACGATAGTGGCAGAGCTGGTACCTATAACAGCAGCCATGATTCCCTCACCTAACACGCCGCCAGCCACCAGTCCGCCGGGAACACGGGAAAGCCATTTAGAAGCTGCACCAAACAGGTCGTCACCAATTCTTGTCTCAGCCATTAATGTGCCAAGCAGTACGAAAAGGGGAAGGGGAGTCCACGAGGGATTATACATAAAGCGGAACGGCCCCATTCCCAACTTGGGGAGGACGGAACCTCCGTAAGCGAGAAGACCGGCACACAGGGCGGAGAATCCCAGCGCATAGGCAATCGGCACCCCTGACATCATCAAGATGAACATGAAAAGCAGGGTAAACAGACCTATTGTTGCTGCATCCATTAAAACACACACTTACTGCCGGGAGAGATAGCAGCGCCGAACAACTTGATGCGGCGTCACTGTCTCTTCACAGCTATCTTTTTTTTAAAGCAAGGAGACCGTGGGCGAGTTGAGCGATAAGCACTATACAAAGTAGCCCTACGCCAATAGGTACAAACAATTTCATCGGTCCTACGGGCGGCGCCCAGGCCGAGTAAGTCCGTTCACTAATACTTAGTGAGTACCAGGCATCCCCCCAGCTTCTCCATACAAGTGTAGCCAGGTAGCTCAGAGCAATAAGCGGGACAAATATATTAAGCAGGGCCTCCTGTACCCTTGGAGGAAAACGGTCGGAAACGAAATCAACCCTCAGGTTCCGACCCTGCTTTTGTATGTAAGGAAGAGCCAAAGAAACGCTGGATATCAAGCAAAAGATACCGATTTCATAGGAATAATGCTCCGGACGGTTGAAGGCGTAACGCAATATTACCCCAAAAGTGGTCGTTAATGCCATCAGCAGTGTAATAACACCCGCAACATAAATGGCATAGTAGACGACACGTTCGAGAATATTATCCAGAGTCTGTATCGCTTTTTTAAGCAGCTTCAACCCCTCCTTACATACGGCTCATCAGGCGTCAGCTCCAGTAGCATTTAAGGCCGTGACCTGGGCCTGGTGTTATCAGACCAATCAGTAAAGTACCGGGTTCGGCTTATCTACTCAAGATATCCGATGTACGGGTATTTCTCGTTTATTTCATCAGCGATCTTCTGTATCTTCTTACCAAAGTCACCCATCTTGTTCATTTGCTCATCAACCCATGGTTGAATCGCCTGGCGCCACCGATCACGCTCACTCTCTGGCAGGATGTAGATATCCACTCCGTGGCTGGCCAGCGTATCGGGGTTGGTAGTGACCAGTACTTCGTATAACGCGTTCAGATCATGTGCCATCTTCTGATGCTCCTCGAGCAGGGCATCCTGGACGTCCTTGGGCAATGACTTCCATGTATCCAGGTTAATGGCGGCTACGATGAACGTGGGGACCATATAGACCGGAACGCAGTAGTCGGCGACTTCCCACATATTGTATTCGACCATCTGGGTCGTGGCGTACATGCCGGCATCTACCACACCCTTGGAGAGGGAAGAGTAGGCGTCAGGGAAATCGATAGATACAGCCGCGCCGCCAAAGGCCGTTATCACGGCTGCGGTCGGCGGGTTGATAGCCATCACCTGCAGACCTTTCCAGTCTTCCAGAGTCCTTATCTGCTTCTTGGAGAGCAGGTCCAGAGAGGTAGCCGTCCAGAGGGCCAGTGCCTTCTGGTTAAATTTCTCTTCCATAAACTCGCTGTACACCGGCAGCAGCTCATCACAGGCGGCGATGTTTGCCTGGATGTTGTTATACAGGAACGGCAACTCTGCCGAGGTGAACCGCACATCAGTGTTGCTGAAGACTCCCGGCGGGTACTGTCCGATTTCAACCGCCCCGGTCCTCACCCCGTCAAGGCTTTCGGCCATTCCCAGCAGCGCCCCGCCGGGGTGAACAGTTACTTCATACTTACCGGCGAAAGTCGTATTAAACCTATTCATCGCTGTTTGCGTATATTTGGCCATATAGTCCGTAGCCGGGTGGATTAGATTCTCTCTTAAGACCACCTTTTTGCCGGTACTACTGGATGAAGAGCACCCGGGAAAGCTGAGGACTAATGCGGTTAACACGATAATTGCTATACCAACAAATATGTATTTTTTCATTTCTTTTACTGTCCTCCTGTAAAGATACCAATCCTGATATTTTTTCTTACAATTTTCTTATAGTCCACTACCTCCTTCTTCCAGAATTATCGTTAATATCTGTGGGATTCACGGGCAACTTTATGGAATGATGCAAGTAGACCGGTCGGTAAAAGTGCGATATACAGATCATCCTTTCAATACTCGATTAAACTATCACCAAAAATGGCAATTGAATGCGAAAGGAATGCAAAGAAAATACACTTATTTAATGATACACTCATATAATCGGAATTTATCACGATGGTTTGTCTTTTATTAGTCATGGTCCTGTAACTATAACGATACTCAACAAGTTCCTACCATTTTCTATTATGACAGGATATGCATTATGGTCATCATCATATAGATTCAATAACAGAATGTCAAGTATATACCACTCGTCATAATGTGTATTCAGTTTATTTGCATTTACTCGTGGGTAAAGGCGACTTTACTTTAAAGGACGCAAGATAGCCCGGCACGGGCCAACCACAGCATCTAGCCACATATCGGATATGGTTGAGCCGCCCCGGATAAAGTGGAGAGGGGCATCCAGATGGGTGCAGGTGCGGATAAGAATTTCAAGCATAGAGATGGTAACCTTGGAGCCAAGCTCGGCGTCATGTAAGCGGTAAAATTCCGGTGGTTTTTAGGGCGATATTGAAGCTAAAATGGGGATTATGGCGTCCCTGGAGGGATTCGAACCCAC
>CAZDOD010000203.1:0-4815 GCA_964506935.1 uncultured Thermodesulfobacteriota bacterium
GACTTGGGTCATAGAGGAGGCGATCGAGGATATCCTTTTCCCTTGTCTTCGCAAGACTCCTCTTCTCACCGAGGGTGATGTAATCCATGTCCCGTCCCTCCACGAAATCGAATTTGCTAAACGGCTTCCTCTTCGGTTCGGGGGGAAGGAAAAAATTGGCCGTCTTGTCATATCCCCTGTCTTTACAGATCACATAGAGCTTGAGGAGCTTCTGGCTGTCTGACTCCAGATGAAACGAGTAGATATCGACCATGCTCAAAATGAACATCGCCGAATCTATCTCGCCCGGACGGGCCTTTGAAAAGACCCTGTTTACCATCTCGACGGAAAAATCGTCCGGCATCGATTCGATTTTTTCCTTCAATATCAGGGTCCTCATGTTCCTCTCCGGGATATTGGACGTGTTCATTACGAGGCCATCCAAAAACTCCTGAGTCTTTTTCTCCCTTAGGTCGAACAGGATCGCAAGGAGGAGGCGGTGGGAATCCTTCTTGTCACCTCCGGTGTCTTTATCTATTTTTCGACGGCTTTTCCGAGGCATTCTTTGACTGCAGAAATGAATGGATCTAAAAATCTCTTCTTAATATTAATATCAAAGAAGTTGGATTTACGCAAGGTGATACCGATACATACGGGATAGGATTTTTTTAAAATTAATCTTCTGAATTATGAGTTTTTTTGGGAATTGAAATTTTACGGTTTAAAAACTTGTTACAGAAAGTCACTTCTTAATTTCACAAATTGCTTCTCAATCGGCTGTAGCAACAATGGAATGTAATTAACATCCCTTTTAGTTAAATGAAAGACAAAGGAAGGTTTATCCCAAACTCACTCCTCAAGGTATCAGCTTCAAGACATCGTCCCTCTCCACCCCCTCAACCTTTATTCTCTTTTTCTTTGACTTTTCGCCTGATACGATCTCGACCTTAGATTTTGCGACACCGAGGGAGGCGGCAATGAGTTTTATGACGGCCGCATTCGCCTTCCCCTCATGCGGTGGCGCCGTGACCTCAAGCTTCACAGCGCCGTCGATCTCACCCGCTATACCCTCCCTCTTCGCCCCGGGCCTGACCTGAACGAAAAACCAAAGTTTCCCATCTTTTTCGGTGATCTCTATCATAAATCTCTTCGACTATATAAAGCCGGCGTGCCCGATGTAGCCGAGGCTTACGACAAGTCTCATCAATGCGGGAATGAGTAACGCCCTGACCAGAACCAAGAGAAAGATTGCTACTAGTGGCGTGAAATCGAAACCCCCGACTATCGGTATGACCCCCCGTAGCGGCATCAGAAACGGTTCGGTAATGGCGTAGATCGCCCTGACGATCGGATTATATGGGTCGGGGCTTATCCACGAGACTATCGCCCTGATCACGATGATTATTATCAGAAAATTGATGATCATGGCCAAGATGACGACAACGGCGTAAAGAAAAATCGCCAAAACGACGAGGGGACCGAAGGAATCGGGCGCCCTTGAGAGGAGAAGGAGCGTCTCGACGATTAGAATCCTCAGGAAAATAAGGAAGAATATTACGTATATCGGCGACAGGTCGATAAGACCCCTTGAAGGTATCACGCGCCTCGCAAGCCTTAGGACCGGCTCGGTGATGCTTCGGAGGAACTTTACAAACGGATTATAGGGATCGGGATTTACCCACGAGATGAGCGCCCTTATGACTATTATCCAGATATAGGCAGTGATTGTTATATTTAATATTAGGGCGACGGCTTCGATGGCGTTTCTCGGAGAGAACATTTTTTATTTGGCCTCCTCTCACATATTAACTATATTATATTTATTTTTTATCTTTATTCAAGCCGAATACGTAATAAATTGGGGTTTGACGGAAATTTTACCAATCTCTTAAACCTTGTGTTAAAATAGGACAAAAAGGGAAATATTGAGATATGCGCGTAATTTTGGCACACTCGGCCGGTTTCTGCATGGGGGTGAGGAGGGCCGTCAACAAGGCCTTCATCACACTCAGGCACAATCAAGGCCCAATCTACACCTACGGCCCCCTGATCCACAATCCCCAGGTGATAAGTCTCCTCGAGCGCAGGGGAGTGACAAAGATCAGGGAGGGTGGGCTTGAATCCTGTGATGACGGGATCGTCATCATCAGGGCCCACGGGATATCCCCAAAAGAAAGAAGGGAAATAGATGCATCCGGCCTCGACGTGGTCGACGCCACCTGCCCGAAGGTGATGAGGGTCCACACCGCCGTTATAAGGCACAACGCACTGGGGTATCTTGTAGTGGTGGCGGGCGACAAAGACCACCCCGAGGTTATGGGGATACTCGGCCACACAGACGGCGAGGGCGTCGTCGTGAGTTCGCCCACAGATGTCGATAAAATCCCAAAGGCCGAAAAGATCCTCCTCGTGGTTCAGACCACGTTCGATGTCGAGACCTTTTATGAAATCAAAAGCGCCGTTGAGAAGAGGTTCGGGGATTTGGAGGTCAAGGTCATAGACACGATATGCGATTCCACAAAAAAGCGCCAGGACGAGGTGAGGGAGCTCGCGAAAAAGGTGGATGCTATCTTTGTCGTCGGCGGAAAAGAAAGCGGAAACACAAAGCGGCTCTTCGGGGTGGCAAGGGGATGCGGTGTCCCGGCGTTTCTTGTCGAGGACGAGACCGAGATAAACCCTGATGATCTCTCCGCCTTTGAGACCGTGGGCCTCACCGCAGGGGCATCCACACCAAACTGGGTGATCATGAAGGTCTACGATTATCTATCTGGCCTTGAGGGGGCGAGGTTGAAGGGCGGCAGGATCTGGAGGGCCCTTTCGGGGATGACAAGATCGCTCGTCCTGTCAAATGTCTACGCCGGGATCTCCGCCGGCGGCCTCGCGGTCTCGGCCGCCCTCCTCCTTGGAGTCGAATCAATCTGGACGATGCCGCTTATAAGCGGCCTCTTTATATTCTCTATGCTCGTCCTAAACAGGATTCAAGACACCGAGGCACTGAAATTCAATGACCCCCTGCGGGAGAGATTTAACAAGACAAATAAGGTGCCCCTTGTTATTTTAGGTGTCTTCTCATCTGTCACCTCGGCCGCCCTCTCATACACGATAAGCCCCCTTGCGTTTATGCTTTTGATCCTCGCTATACTTATCGGCGTGGCATACAGCGTAAAGGTTATTCCGAAGCCGCTCGCGAAGTACACGAAATACAGACGTCTCAAGGACATCCCGGCTTCCAAGACCTTCTTCGTCGCCGGGGCTTGGGCGGGGGTGTCGGCCGGGATGCCGTACCTGTCGGCTGTTGGTGAGATATCGTTTGTGTCGTTTTCTTCGGTCTTTTTTTTCTGCTTCCTACTCGTCTTTATCAGAGCGGCGCTTTTCGACATGAGGGACATACAGGGCGACGCAGTCGTCGGGAGGGAGACCATTCCGATCGTCCTCGGAAAGGAGTTGACTCAAAGGCTTCTGGTCGTCCTTCTGGCCGTTGTCTCCCTCGTCCTCACATTTTCGGCGATGTGGGGTCTTGTTACGCCGCTCGGCTACTGGCTCTTGGTGATTCCCGTCTACTGTCTTTTCACACTTTATCTTTATCACCGAAGGGTAATCTTCCAAGGAATTCCTTTTGAGATAGTAGTTGACCTCGAATTTATCCTTGCGGGGATACTTGCGGCCGTCTGGACTTTTACGATTTAGATCGAAATATTTGGACTTCGATTTTTCCCGCTGTTTTATTGACAAAGGTTCGTGTAGTGTGATAGAAGATTCCAAACCTGATTTACACATTGGAGGTCTTATGGATGTTGTTGATGCGATAAAAACGAGGAAGAGTATCAGGAGGTTTAGGCCTGACGGGATACCCGATGATGTCCTAATCGACGTTTTGGATGCCTTCAGGATGGCCCCCTCGTGGGCGAATACACAATGCTGGGAGCTTATCGTCGTAAGGGACGGGGAGACAAAAGAAAAACTTTCGGAAGAGGTGCTTGCCCCGAAAAATCCCGCAAAGAGGGGAGTTGCCGAGGCGCCGGTCGTGGTCGTGGCGCTTGCGAGGGAGGGTGTTGCAGGCTTTTACAAAGGTGAGCCGAGGACGGACAAGGGGGACTGGTTCATGTATGATGTCGGCGTTGCGATGCAGAACCTGTGTCTTGCGGCGTGGGCAAAAGGTCTCGGGACTGTCCACGTCGGGTTGATGGATGCAAAAAAGGCCGAAGAGATACTCGGCGTCCCCGAAGGCGTGAGGGTGGTGGCGCTGACGCCTCTGGGCTATCCCGCAAGGGAGGGTGAGGCGACGAAGAGGAAGGAGATTTCTGATTTCGTTTACAAAGAGAAGTACGGAAAGAAATAGAATCCGTTTAATGGATTTCTTGATAGGCGGATTTTTGTATCTTAGACTTTAAATTAGAGAAGTTAAACTTCAACCTTCTTATTGGGATCACCTGTTTAACACCATTTTCTTTATAGACTCACTTCCTGTTAGAAAAGTGGGCCTATTTCTTATACTCCGATTTCGCTTCATCACCGACCCCTATCTTATCCATCGCCCCGTCAAAGCCGTTGGTCTTGATCATCTCCATTAGAGCCGAAAATCTCTCCTCGCCGAAAAGCCTCAGGAATGCGTCCATGATGTGATCAAACGGGAGGTCGGGCCAGCTGCCAACATCCCTCAGATACTCGATGGATATCTTCCCCTTTTTATCCAGGCGGGGAAATGTTGCGTCCGATTTCCCGTCGAACTCCACCGCAAAGAGGCCAAGCCTCTCGGTCATCTCAATGTTGAAGGCGGGTGTCGCCTTTACCCACCTCCCGTCGCAATCCAACGAGCGGCGCGTCAAACGGCTGGTC
>CAZDOD010000204.1:0-605 GCA_964506935.1 uncultured Thermodesulfobacteriota bacterium
CAAGGAACAAGACATCGAAGTCGAACTTGATTTTGCCGAGGACATCCCCGAGGTAAAGGGGGATGAACGTGCTATCGGCGAGGTCTTCTCGAATCTGATTTCAAACGGCATTAAATACAATCGTAAATCGGGAAAACTGAAGATAGGTGTCGGCGTAGAGGATAATAGGTGCTCGATATCCTTCGAGGACACGGGCATCGGCATCGCCGAGAAAGACATCCCCTTACTCTTCAGCGAGTTCTTCCGGGTTAAAAGCAAGGAAACCTCGGAAATCAAGGGCAGCGGCCTCGGTCTTAACATCGTAAAGAAGTTCGTCGAGGCCCACGATGGAACGATCGAAGTCAAAAGCACATACGGGGGCGGAAGCAAATTTACCGTCTATCTGCCGATCTCCAATAAAGGAGTCAAGAAAAAGGTGTAAGAGCCAAAGTTTATTTTAGCAATTTCTTTCGGATCTAAGGATAATATTTTTGTAGTTGGACCTGTAAGAGTATAAAGGGGGAAAAAATGGAACAAAAAGGCAAGAAAATTCTAGTAATCGATGACGATACCGATTTCAGGCTCGCAACCAGGAAAATCCTCGAATCGGGCGGATATAATGTCGT
>CAZDOD010000204.1:615-4709 GCA_964506935.1 uncultured Thermodesulfobacteriota bacterium
ATCTATCTCCCCTGACCTAGTCCTTATCGACATTATCATGGAGTCTTACACAGAGGGTTTTAATCTAGTCCAGAAACTCAATGAGAACGAAAAGACAAAGGATATTCCCAGGATCGTCCTGACGACCCTCGGCATCCAGCAGGACCTGGACTCGATCTCCCCCAAGGAGCTCGATACCAAATTCATTCTCCAAAAGCCGGTGAAGAAAGAAGAGCTTTTGAAAATGGTTGGATCCGTGCTCGGTTAGGGAATAACTAGAAAAACTGAATCTATCTGGCGAAAGTGGAAGTAAGGGATTTTTTCTCTGCTGACATTTTCGCCTTTTTCTATCTTATTGCCTAAATCGCTTGCAACCGAAAAGAGGTGGGGAAGAGTAGGGTCTTTGAATCTATTAGCAATTTTGGTGCCGTAAGCCGAAGTCGAACCCACACGGACGTGAGGCCCGGGGTATTTTGAGTCCCCTGTACCGGGTGTGGTAGAGCCGGGTAATTATTAGGTTTTTTCAGTGATATCAAGTAGTTAATTAAAATTTGACTATCCCAAAATATATCAAAAAATATCTATTTTTTTCAGAAAAACTGACACAATTGTGACACCAAATTTTTTTAACATAAAAAGTTAAATTAATCACTACTTTAATTATGAGCCTCCGACCTCCTGCTCCCAAAACATAGCAACAAGACGATAAAGTGCTGATATCATAGTGTTTTTGTGACACCAGCTTGCCCCAGAATGCCCTGAAATGCCCTAAAATTCCCCGAAATTTGTAACATTTTTTGTAACAGAAATTAGGTGTGAATAACTTGCATAGACGAATAATATGATAGTTCCGCGAGTATAAACTATCAGTATGTTTCTTGACCTCTACACACAAAAAACCCTCCCCTAATTTCCACAATTCAGATTACATCACCCTCTTTATTTTTTTATCTCTTTTGTTTCTCCTTTAACGTTAAACTATGACAACCACTTTACAAGAATCCCCATGAAAAGGGCCATAATGCCACAGAGCATTGTTCCCCAGATAATGTCCAACACCGTCATTGAGAGCGACCATCGATCAAGGAGTGCATAATTCGTTAGATCATACACTCCATAGAGAACCAATCCGAAAAGGGCCCCCCAAAAAAAACCTTCAATCACCAAACCTTTAGATTCTATTTTAGGGAGTACAAAAAGAAGAACTCCAAGTGCAATTAACATCCAGACAAGGACTGACGGAAAAATTCGTGGGGAGAGCGATTCACCAACACGCCTAGCAAGTGGGCCCAGAGACCTATCGTAAAAATTGCCCATGAGGACCTTAATCCAAATGAAATCAATAAAAACCAATCCCACAAGGCTGATCGCATAGACTTTTAAGTATAATAAAATATTCATTTCACCCTCCTAAAAATGATTTAAAATCACAAATTTTGAGGAAAGAATTATTCCTCGATTTTTTCAAAGTGCCCTTTATTTCCTCTTAGGGAACCACGGGATCAAGACGCTTGTCCGTCGTCTGTATTCTTCGAAACCAGGGGTCTTCTCCATTAACCGCTCGGTCATAGGGATTCCCGAGACAAAGACGATCATAAGCGTAATAGTCATTGGGCCAACGAACCCGATCCACCCATAGGGAACCGAGAGAGCGATGATATAGATGCCCCACCACATCGTGATCTCCCCGAAGTAATTCGGGTGTCTGGTATAGTACCACAATCCCCTATCCATAATATTTCCCCGATTCTTAGGTTCCTTTAAGAAGAGGTCCAGCTGATAATCCCCGACGGATTCGAAGAAAAATCCGGTTAACCAGACCAAAAGGCCCAAGGCGTCGAGGAGAATCAGGTTACCGTCACTTGTGGTGTTGATGATTAGAACCGGGCTGATATTAACCAAGAGGATCACTCCCTGAAGAATAAAGACCTGTAAGTAGCTCCTAAAGATGAAAAAGCGGCCCCACTCTTCCCGCCACTTCCGATAACGCGGGTCTTCTGGCTTACCAAGATTACGGAAGAATATCCTTATCGAGAGTCGACTCCCCCAGATCAGGATGAGACTACAGGCCATAATTTGCCGCGGGTAAAAACTACCGACAATCCACAAGGTAGCCCAGGCAACGATGACAAACCCAAATCCCCATGCAATATCGGCAATGCTGTTATCTCTGCGAATCAGGGCAATTACAAAGAGCCCCGTCATGTAGCAAAAGATTATGATCGCCGCAATCAAGAACGTGTTAATTAAATCCATCTAAACACCTCGTTTTTTTATTTCTAATAAATGGTCATCTTATTAGTACAAAACATCTTCCCGTTCACACTATAATCGATCAGGTTTTCCCAAGAGATAAGTTTCTCTCGAAACCTGACTTTATTATGTCCCTTATTCTTTTAATTAAATCGTCAATCTTATCCTGGTCTTTTGCAGAAACAGGAATTGGCTTATGGATCTCCATAATGGCGCGACCGGGGAAGAGAGCGAAGGTTTTTGGTGGAAGGATAGATCTCGTCCCCGAAATTGATATCGGGAGAATCGGTACACCCAGATTTGTTGATAGGATAAAGGCCCCCTTCTTGAAAGTGCCGATTTCCCCCGTTCTGCTCCTTGTTCCTTCGGGCAAAATAATAACAGATGTCCCCTCTACAAGCCTTTTTTTGGCCTCCTTTAGGGAAGCATAGGCAGCTTTGGGACTACTGCGGTCTATATAAATATTCCCCCCCATTTTACCGGCAAATCCAAATACAGGGATCTTTCTCAGTTCCTTTTTTATTACCCATTTGATATCAATACCAAGCCAGCCATAGAGAAGAAAAATATCATATGAGCTCTGGTGATTTGAGACAACTATGTATGATTCCCCTTCCCTAACATTCTCTCTACCGATAACGGTCACACGCATCGGTGTAATATAACTATTAAATCGAGCCCACCAGACACCAGTCGTACGATTAGCAACTTTATCATCAAAAAGGATTACAGCTATGACCCCCAAGCAAACGAAAAAAATGGTAGATAATATAATTAAAGGGACGACGATTAACCACATATAGATTTGATAAATCCAAAAAATGATTGGGTTTTCGCGGCGAAAAAATTTTTCTGAAACCATTATCTTAAACTCAACTAATAAACAAAACTATTATCGAGTAAAAGGCTGTATCAAGATATGAAAAAGTGACAGTTTCTTTTCATCTCTTAGCTGTGCCAACCCGATGGTCATATCTTTGTGCCCCATCTTCGGCTGGGAGCGGTAGGTTCCCAGAAACCGATCCCACCAGGGGATATTGAAGCCGAAATTTGAGTTAAATTCCTTAATGATGACAGAATGATGCACCCGGTGCATATCCGGCGTCACCACGAATAGTCGAAGGATTCGGTCCAACCCGATCGGGATATAGATGTTGCTGTGATTGAACATTGATGTGGCATTGAGCACAATTTCAAAGATCAGGACGGAGAGAGGCGGCGTCCCCAGAAAAAAGATCGCCCCGATTTTTATTCCCATCGACAACAATATTTCCAATGGATGAAAGCGGGTTCCGCTGGTGACGTCAATATCCAGATCGGTGTGATGCATCCGGTGGAGTCGCCAGAAAAGGGGGATCATGTGAAACATAACGTGCTGGAGGTAGATAATAAAGTCGAGGATAATTACCGAAAGGACTACCACCATCCAGTATGGAATCCCGGTCATATTAAAAAACCCCAGTTTCCGTTCGGAAACAAAGATGGCAAACCCCACGGCGCCCGAACTGAAAATGAGCCTCAAGAGCGCAGTGTCTACGATCGTTATCCCGATGTTTGTCGTCCATCGGTTTCCCTTCGATGTTCTGAGATTCCTTCGGGGCTTTAGTATTTCCAAGACCGAAAAGAGAATAAAAATCCCGAAAAAAAACCCGAACCTTATGATTGCTTCATTTGTCATTGTAATCGGTGACTTTCTTGTATTTTAGCGTTTTGGCGTCTTTTGCTTCGCTACCCTTCCGACGATTATACCAGATTGATAGACGCTCTGGCGATATGCCAAGGTGGTATCCCATGACGATAATCTGATTGATAAAGGTTGTTTTCATCACTCCGAAACGTTCCCACCGCCTTTTTGAGGTGAT
>CAZDOD010000205.1:0-4667 GCA_964506935.1 uncultured Thermodesulfobacteriota bacterium
CAGCAGGGATATCGGGCTCTTTTTTGGGAGTCTTGGTTTTATTATCTATAGATTCGACCACATCTGAGATTTCCTTTCTCAGATCAAACGAATCTTCGGAATCTCCTTTCTGAGATACCTTATCCTCGTCAACCTGCTTGACAATATCCTCGAGACTCTCGTATCCGTCATCTTCGTCGTCCACCAAGACCTCTTCATATACCTCTTCTACGACCTCCTCATATTCCTCGTCCTCCCCTTCCTCTGTTTTTTTACCGTATTTCGCCTCTTTCTCCGATTCCAGAAACCTTTTGATTTCTTTCAGGTCACGAACGAAGGGCGGTGTGGAAATTAGGATTTTCTCTTTTTCCTTATCGGGATATTTCGAGATGTTCCGATTTACCATGATAAAGCCCATATCCTCGAGAAATTTTACGGCCTCGGCCTCGAGGCCCTTTCTCTCGGAATCGGAGACTTGACCCTCTTCGGGAGTAAAAAAGAGCCTCTCTTCATCCACAATGATATGAAAGCATATATAGACCGACCTTTTATTTTTGTCTTTTGTAGAAACTACATAAGCCTCGGCCTCCCGGGCAGGCCCCCCGACGGCCGCGTAAGGGTGATTTATCGATGATATTACCGTGAGGAGATCGGACTGCTTGACATCGATCCTTTTTATCTTACGATTTATCGTAAACATACTAAAATCCCTTCCGCCCCCTCCTCGGATAATTTACCAGATAAATGAGATGTTGTCAATTATTACTGTATGTTGAGATATCCAGGGGGATCGATGACGCCGAAATGGATTTGATATTTATAAATCGCACGAGGGATTTCTTAAAAAAATAGATATCTGAAAGGTGTAAAATGGGGGATATAGGAAGATTTTCATCGCTATTGAGATAAGAGGGTAAAAGACGAGTCTTTTATTCAGGTTTCTTCAGGGCTTTTTGTGCGAAGTTTTAAAAAAACTTGATTTAGGGATATCTTTTTCATATACTATTAATTTGACAGATTTAGGAGAGATATATGCCCATTCTCAAGAGAGAATTCATCTTTTCAGGTGATGAGCTTTCCATCTACGATTTTCCCGAAAAGACGAGGATAGTCTATCCCCCCGACACCATACCGTCGATTACAGACGAGAAGGCCGCTATTGTTGAATCGCTCGATCGCCCCCTCGGGACAAAGCCCCTGATCAGCCAGGTCGATCCGACGTCGCGCGTCACGATCGCATTCGACGACCCATCGGTGCCAATCCCCCCCATGAAGAACGATACCAGGGGCCTTGTGATAGAGGCCGTCTTGGAAAAGCTTTACGCCGCCGGGGTGAAGAAAGAAAACATAAAGCTCATATGTGCCGGCGGTCTACACAGGATGTGGACCCCTTCCGAGCTCTCGAGGATCTTGGGGAAGAAGATCGTTAGGGAATTCAAGGGGCGCCTGTCGTGCCATGACGCCGAGGATCCTCAGGGTATAGTCTCTCTGGGCAGGACCCCTCAGGGGGAGGAGGTTGAGATCAACCGGGCGCTCGTCGACTCGGACATCGTGATTTACGCAAACCTGAATTTCTGCACAATGAACGGGGGATGGAAATCTGCGGCAGTGGGGCTCTCTACATACAACAGCATCCGCTGTCACCACCGCCCGAACACCCTCAATGTCGGATCACGCATAGATCCCGAAAACTCGGGCATGCACTCATCTATATCCCGCATGGGCGAGATCATCAAAGAACATGTCAACTTCTTTATCGTGGAGACGGTATTGAATAACGATATCTGGCCCCCCTTCATAAAAGAGCACGTGAGACCGATAGGGCTCACCAAGAATAGAAAGGCAAGCCCGATAGTAAGCTCGTTTATCCCCGTAGTCAAGATCACCCCGAACACCATAAAGAGGAAGGTCAGGGAGTCGCTAACCGCGAACTACCGCATGATAGGGGTAAATGCCGGGAGGGTAGATGAGGTCCACAAAAAGACATTGGGGCTCCTGTTTCGCCAGCAGAACGTCAGCGTTCAGGGACAATCGGATATCGTCATATACGGTGTGCCGAATTTTTGCCCCTACTCGGCTTACTCCACGATCAATCCGATACTCGTCGTGACAATGGCAATGGGATACTATTTCAATTTCCACAGGATTAGACCCCTCGTCAAGAAGGACGGGGTCGTCATCATAGCAAATCCACTCGTCGAGCAGTTCAATCTCCAGCATCATCCATCCTACTTTGATTTCTATACGAAGCACCTTCCCGATTACCTCGATCCCGAGGCGATCATAGAAGACCTCGAGGAGGTCTACGCGAAAGACCAAAATTACATCGACCGATACCGCTTCGACTACGCCTTTCACGGCGTCCACGCAATTTTGGCATGGTACTGGGCCGCGAAGGGTATGAGCCACGTTAAAAAGGTCATCGTGGCGGGCGCAAAAGAGCCCAAGGTGGCCGAAAAGCTGGGTCTTCTCCCCGCAAAGGATATGACCGAGGCGATCTCGATGGCAGAAGAGATCATGGGGCGTGACGCCTCGATCACATATCATTACTTTACACCGATGTCGGGCGTGGACGTGAATTTCGTATAGGATCGGTCCTTTTTAAGAGAGATCTCAGTATCCCCACATCCCGCAGGATGGACCTCGTCTTAAGGTAAATACTGATCCGTCTGTTGCGGCGGAACCGTTTCCATAAAATTTTCCTCGATATTTTCATGCTTTGGGACGGTAAATTCCCTTTTTGTCCTAAAACTTAGATATTTCCGTCGGGAGGCTTTGAAAAATAGGATATTTTTTACATCTTTTTGTAAATTATAGTATAATTAAATAGTCAGAATTAAAACGCTTCAAACTCAAAGCAAGAGCAGACAACATCTGCCCTTTAAAGTATCTATTATAAATAGTTTTTTATCCTAAAATCGTAATTAAAAAGACCGTTAGGATTTATCAGCAGGTTGGGGCTTCTTTACTGCAACTATTATTATTTTTCTGATAGTTCTTTTGCATTCAGTATGTGCTTTGGTTATCTTAGGCGGTATATTATAAAAGGGGGCAGAAAATGACTAAAGGTCAATCTCTTACTCATCTGTCTTACCGGTCGGTGGTGGATGCCATCGAAGACGTGCTCGGCAAAAACGGTAAAAATTCCGTCCTTCGGTTCGCGGGCCTTGATCGGATGATAGAAAATCCCGTGGACTACGACCCCGAGGCGAGGGTTGCTTTAGAGGATGTAACTAGGCTGTTTCTCGGTGTTCGAGAGATCGTCGGCAACAGGGGCTACAATGTCATCATGAACCAGGGCGGGAAATTTGCCGTAAAAAACATCATAAGCCATTCCGAACCGTTGCAAAAACTCATCGAGATGGATTTCGATCCGGTCGAAAAGCTAAAACTCGGATACCGGGCGTATATCACAAATGCAGGATATGACCCCGAGAAGACGATGGAGCATTTCAGTGAAAAAAATGAGATACTCATCCACAGACCCGACTGTACCGAGTGCGAAGAATTGCTCAAAGACGAAGGTAAGTTGAAGGAATTCACCAAGCATTCGTGCTCATTTATCAGGGGATTATTGCAGGAGATAGGAAACTGCTTCAAGGAAGTTACGGTGTCGTCCGCTGAGATCAAATGCAGGTTGCTTCGAGATGATGAATGCCTATTTAGGATCAACTATAAGCTCAATGTGTGAGCATTTCTGATCAATTATAGATATGTAATGACGGTTGGCTCCGAGAGACGCATTTTTATTTTTGAAAAAAAATAATTGGGGTTTAGAAATGAGTAACGATTTTGTGATTGACAAGAATGCATTTGTGGCCGCCAAGGGGATGTTTGATGTTATCATCAATGACACAAAACATATCGAAGAAGGGGAAGATATCGGGATTGTAAAATCTCTCGGCTATAAGGCAATTTTCGCCACCCGTAACCTCATGTTTTCTCCAATGACCTTGTCCGTTTTTGAGATGATGGGTCAGAACGGTGTCAAGAATCTCTTCTACAGAGGTGGTTATCATTCCGGGGAGATATTTGCCGAAGAGACCGTTGACGGCGGCATGGCGAAGTGGGATGAGACCCTTTTTAGATATCACGAGACTATAACTATTGCCACCGGCTGGGGATACCTGAATTATGCGGAGATTAACCTCAATTCCGAAAGACCAAGGATCGTCTCCCTTATGAGGAATCATCCTTGTGCTACAACGGTTCCCGAGATAATGAAATATGCGGTCGAAAAAAATCCGGGGCTTGAGATCAATTTCAATCAGACCTTCTGCGATTACCACACCGGCTGGATACTCGCGATTGCGAGGAGGATACTTCAGGAAAACGGCGCCGATTTCGGCCTGATTTCACGCATGAGGGGGAGAGAAGAATATTGTCAGGTCCAAGAGGGGAGAGACCACTGCAGGCATGTCATCGGGATACTTGACTAGTCGGGTTTTCTGATATGTATTTACAATGCTTTTAATGTAGGGGCGGGTTTATAACCCGCCCTTTGTTAATGCTATTTGTGATTTGGAGTTGTAATAAAATCTGGAGGTAAAGATGGACAAAAAAAGACTGGCGGGGCGGTTGATGATCACTGGTGGGATTATTGAAATTGCTATCGCGATTTTTCACTTCGTATGGCCCGTTGAACTTAGTAGGGTAGGATTGCTCTCTGACATATCCGGTGATTTTAG
>CAZDOD010000206.1:0-4371 GCA_964506935.1 uncultured Thermodesulfobacteriota bacterium
TTCGTTCAGATTAGGGATGATGAGCGTAGTTCAGCAATTATTCCTTACGGCATGTTTGGATGAGTTCGACAAGGAAGAAGCCATAAAACTTTATCTATCCTTCAAAAAAATAACCGATGTTATTTCTGGTATTACTGCCGAGGGTTATTTCCCCAGTCTTTTAACTGCGATTCAACGGACAACTGGAATAAAAAAACAGGTGATGGACAAAATGGTAAGTTTAGAAATCGATAATTTAATTTCTGAGAGAAGGAGGCTATCCCAAAACTAGTCGCAAAAAAAGATATCTTTTTTTGCCCCGAATCGTTAAAATATATTAGCAGACAAGTTTTTTATCATTCTATGGAGCAGAAAATGGCAGAAAAAACTGTGGCTAATGTAGTGATTCGGGTGACGCTTGACGCTACCGAAGATGTAATGGGCAAGAATGGAATGAAGGCATTAATAAACTATGCCGGGATGTCCCATCTTTTTGACAACATGCCCGATTATTCTCCTGAGAAGGGTTTCACTGATGATGATTTGAAGGCCATTGACCAGAGCTTTTTAAAGATACTTGGATTGTCAGGGACGATGGCTTTATATCGTGTCATTGGGAAGGCTGCGGGTAGATATCCCATTGAATTGGGGATTTTTGATTTTTTTAAAGACCTTCCAACCGATGAAAAGCTCCTAAAAGTTATAGAACAGATCCCGGTATTTACAGGGAGGGGGGAGGTTTTTATTGAGGGCGACACAATTGTATATAATAATCCGTTATGTGCCTTTTGTGAGGGACAGAAATCTACAAAACCGATTTGTAGTTTTGTAAGTGGCCTGATGGATGAGTTTATCAGGTGGTCAGGGAAAGAGGGTAAGCGTGCGGTGGAAACCCAGTGTAAGGCGATGGGCTTTGATGCCTGTCGATATGAGATTTTATCTGTTGACTAAAATGGTATAAATATATAGACTTGATTATAAAATATCAATTATTTTCGTCAGGATTTCTCCAAAAAGAGATAGAAATAAATAGTATTTAAAGGAGGACAGTGATGAAGATGTTAAAGAAACTATCAAACCCTCTCTTTTTATTAATACTTGTGTTCGCCCTCGGGCTTTTTGTACCTTCGGCTGTGTTGTCACAGGAGACCGATGGGACAGTCACCACCGAGGATTCTACAGATAATACGGGCACGGTAAACTGGAACGACACACAGCTAGAAAAAGCGGAAAACGTTGCTGATGCGGCACCAGAAAAGACAAGCGCCCTTGAAGAGGCTCAGGCTGATTTGGCGGAAGCCGAAGCTAACTTGGTCAATGCCGAAGATGCATTGACCAACCTCCCCGATACCGCTACCTCTGAAGAGATAGCGGCTGCCGAGCAAGCCGTAGCAGATGCACAAGCTGCGGTTGATGATGCAAAGACCGCGGTGGATGAAGCTACTGCTAACGAGGCAGCCGCAGAGGCGGCCGTGGCGGAAGTGGAAGCGGCAGAGGCCGACGTGACCGCTGCCGAGGAGGCACTCGCGGCGGCAGAAGAAGCGCTCGCCAATCTCCCCGATACTGCTACTTCGGAAGAGATAGCGGCTGCCGAGCAAGCTGTTGTCGATGCACAGGCTGCCCTCGATGATGCAAATACGACACTCGCCGATAAAGAGGCGGTTGCAGATGAGGCGGTTTCTAAGCTCGGAGGTGGAAGCTACACCGCCGATGATATAATGGCGATGCGCGAGGCGGGGATGGGCTGGGGCGAGATATGCCATGAGCTGGGAGTCCACCCCAGCGTCTTGGGTCTTGCCAAGGGTAAAGTAAAGAAAAATGCAGTTAACGCAGCTTTAGAAAGGGTGAGAAACATTATCAAAGAGGCGACGAGAAAGACCGTCAAGGCGATGAAGGAGAATAGAAATAAGAAATCAAGCGTCGAATCCACCGATTCAAGCACAGACGAAGCGTCCGATGTTGCCAAGGGGAAGGATAAAAGCGACAATAGCAACAAAGGAAACAATAGCGGTGGTAATAAGGGCGGTAACAGTGGCGGCGGAAAAGGTGGTGGAAAGAAATAGCTAAAAACAACCTCCAATCCAATGGCCTTAAGGTTTTATTTGTAGAACCTTAAGGCCAGTTTTTAAAACTAAATCTCTAATAACAACTAATTATAGCATTTTCAAAAAAGTAGTTGCATTTCTCCTTAAATGTAGGGCTCGTATGACATATTGAAACTTCTCGCAAATCCGTTTATCTGGTGCTAAAATAAAAAATGGGACCTAAGAGTTAAATCTTTGGCAAGGCGATTTTTCGAGTGAAAGAAAATAATGTATCCGGAAAGAAGAACCATAAAAATTAATAAAAAAGGGGAGGCGAAATCGCGGATAATCTCGATCCAGACCTTAAAGAGCGTACTAAGAATCCTCTTCACATCAGCGATAATCGTATTTCTCGTTATAGTGCTCATTAAAATCATCATGCCTAGGGAAAATCCCGTATTAAATCCTCCACCTCAAGAAGAGAAGATCGAGCCCGCCTCCCCGGATGAAGGTTTGAAGGCAAACGGGGATGATCTATCCCAAGATCCAAGTGACACATATTTTGATGATGAAGAGGGGGAGACCATCGTCGAAGAAGTTGAGGAATCATACGACATATCGGGCATTTACACGGGGAACGGTGAGGTGGAAACGGGGGGTCGTGTGGTGACATGGGAATTCGATATTGAGTTTATAGGGAACCAGTTCAATATGGTTGATGGAAGGATCTATTCATATGATGACATCTTCGAATCTCCCGTAAGTGAGACGGGCTTTAAACTCTCAGCAAGCAGTCTCGAGATGGAGGTCTATGAAAAGGGAAGTGTGATATTTGAGACGACACAAATATTTGACTCCGAAAAAAGCAACGTGTTCTCTCTGAACGAACAGAGGCAGTTTTATATATATGTTACGCCCAAAAAAATAGGAATGTCGATAGATTCGATACCTAAGGTTTTTTTGATCGATAGGGAGAATACGCCGCTAATAAGCATGCAGGGTTTTCTGAGGGAGGATGGGATGGTATTCGGGACCTTTCGCTCACCCTTTGGGCCGGATGTCGAGTATGTCCTCGAATCTTTGTAGTCAAAGGGGTTTTTTGGGAAGATTCCCGGGGGATTTTTTTTCGGTATCTTGACGATGGTGCAAGATATAAAAGACCGATAATGTCAGATAGATCGTAGATAAAAAAAATGGCGCGCGCTCAGAAAATAAGAAAGGGGAGGTCTATAAAGTCAGATCTCTTTCTCCTGATTGTTTTTATCGCCGTCTTACCACTGGCGGTATATTTATATTCCGACATATTCTCTCTAAATGAAAAGCTTAAAGAGGGGGTAGAGAAAAACTTCATAAGAATTTCGGAAAATACAAGCTACCTACTGGACGTCCTCTTCTCCGAACGTTTTTTCGGCTTGAAACTCCTCTCCGAAAATCCCATCCTTAATTCCAGATATTCAAGTCCTGAAGAAAAGACCCACGAATTAGAAAAGGTCAAAAACTACGAATCCTTTGATAACCTGACGCTTTTAGATACCTCCGGTTCGGTCATCCTCTCCACAAACAAATCTATTGATCTAGAGCTTTTAGGCGACAACAACTTTTCCGAGGCCTTGAGGGGGAAGGTAGTTATCACGAATCCCTATCAAGATCCTGTGGAAGATAAATCATTCATCAGCTTCTTTATGCCCGTAACACTGGACGGTAAAGTGGTCTCTGTGCTTTTGGCACGAATGAACCTCGAGCGTCTTTGGGAGATAACCGACAGGATGAAGATCGGCGAATACGGCTACGTTATCGTCCTTGACAATTACGGTAATATCATTGCACATCCCGAAGAGGAGTTGATATTTGTAAAGTTCGAGGGATTTGATGTCAAGGATTATATCTCCGGGGATTTAGATAGTTCGGATATCTTGTTCAAAGATGAAAACGGCATCAGTTATGTGGGTTACGTCGCGAAGACCGAAAAGAGGACGGAGTATGGCCTGAATCCCTTCTTGATCTTGGTTGTCCAGCCGAAGAACGAAGCATATGTCATGGCCAACTATATAGTTTATAGGGACCTCCTCCAGCTGGTTGCGATAACGTCGTTTATCATCCTGATAAGTCTCTACTTTTCTGCGAGGATCACAAGGCCGATCGAGGCCATTATAGAGGGTGCGGAGAAAATCTCTCGGGGTGAGATAGGCGCACAGGTCGAAATCAAGAGCTGGCAGGAATTGGAGGATATTGCGGGCGCTTTTAACTCAATGAGCGAAAATCTCAAAGGATTCACCGAGGAGCTCAAGAAAACGGAGGAGAAGTATAGAACTATGATCGAGGACATCGACGAGGGGTATTTTATGCTTCAACACGGGAATATTATTTT
>CAZDOD010000206.1:4381-4666 GCA_964506935.1 uncultured Thermodesulfobacteriota bacterium
GCCTTTAAGATAACCGGTTTCGAGAAGGATTACGCCTTGGGCAAAAACATAGTCGATTTTTTCCCCGAAGATGTCGGAAAGTTGATAGAACAATATTATAGTGAGATGCTGGTGGGAAGTAAGGACAAGCTCAGGTTTGAATTGCCCTTTAAGAGGGAGGATGGCAAGGAGATATATCTAGAATTCAGGCCGAAGCTCATTTCAAACGTTGAGGAAGGGATTATTGCGGGGATAATGGTGGATATCTCGGCCCACAGAGAAAGGGAAGAACTTCTCAAGGAGCAC
>CAZDOD010000207.1:0-218 GCA_964506935.1 uncultured Thermodesulfobacteriota bacterium
AAATTTTTCTGCGATAGCGCCAAACATGAAAAATTTTTCCCAAAAAATCGTTATCGGCTCTCTTCCTTCGCCTCTTCAGTGAGCTCTATGAGGTTTGTGGGTATAGGATTTTCTTTTAAGAGTCTTGCGAAGAAGGTTGTATTGTGAACCATGTATCGTACGGTCTTGTTGGTGTATAGGTGCTTTTCTCCTCCGGCTTCGATGTAGCTCGGCCCCGG
>CAZDOD010000207.1:228-4572 GCA_964506935.1 uncultured Thermodesulfobacteriota bacterium
CGACCCAGTATGTGTCACAGTTGGGCGGGATTGTACAGCCGAGGTGGGAGAGATTAAAAAGTGTATTTGAAGCTACGTTGTGTGCCCCATCCTCGTTTCCGGTAACAACCACACCGCCGACCTTCCCGTAGAGGGGAAATTGACCCGTATTGGAGTCGCCCTCATCATACGTCCCGTCCAGCCTCTCGAAGACCATCTGGGCTACGGCCGATCTCACACCGAACCATATGGGCGAGCCGATAATGATTATATCAGATGCTTTTACCTTGTCGAGAATCTGGGGCCACTGGTCCCCCTCGCCTTCATAAGATGAGACCCCGAAGGCGATATTGTAATCGACCGGCCGGATGACCTCGGATTTAACTCCAAGATCGGAATATAGAGATACGGCCTTATTGATTAGTGCCTCGGTATTGGAAACCTCGGGAGTTTTTTTAAGTGTACAATTCAAAAAGAGGGCCTTGATATTCATTTTTTTCACCTTTAAATAAAATATCTCAAAATAAATTTCTAGATATCTTAGATTAAAATAGAGGTGATAATTTGAGATTTTTGATCCCACTAATCATGATAAATATTAACATATATAGAAACACTGTCAAGGAGACCATAAAAAGCGTTTATGATAGGATTTTGCATATACGACCCAGATAATCTAAATCAAGATTTGACATCGTCATGGATATGTGTTATAAAATTCTAAAAAATGTAGCGGAAAATTTCTATTAAGGAGGTGGAAAAAGAATCTTTATGTTTTAGGGTATAATTCTAAGATTGGTTGATCGATAAATCGCCCTGATAAACTATTTCCCTCTTTTGGCTACTTTTGGGGATAAGATTCGAATCTTGTTTTGTCTTTGTTAAATATCCACATTCAAAAATCAAAAAAGAGCATATACCTGCTCACCAGAAAATATTACCTTCCGAACAAAAAAAGCCCCGTTCTTAAAAGAAACACACACGAAAACTGGTGGGAAACTTAGTAAATTAGTATAAATTCCTGAAGGCATCAATGCCTTGTATTTATGTTATTAAATGTATTACATATTATTAACATATAGAGAAGGAGGAAGCAATGAAGAAGGACGATATCAATCCGCTCTTTTATGATCTGATTGATCAATTCAAAAACGGTAGGATGGATCGCCGTGAGTTTATACGGTACGCCGCACTTCTGGGTATATCCGTTACCCTTTCTACGAAGATTGCAGGCTGTGGGCCCGCGGAAAGGGTTCTGAAAAAAGGGGCGATGCGCGGCGGAGTTATGAGGGTATCGGCTGCCGTCCACAAGGTCACCCACCCCGCCCAGTTTTCATGGGTTAATCCCTCAAATCAACTCCGTCAGGTGGCCGAGTATCTGACCTATACCGACGGTGACAATATCACCCATCCATATCTCCTAAAGGATTGGGAGGTTTCCGATGACCTCAAGACCTGGACACTGAATCTCAAAGAGGGGATAAAGTTCAACAACGGAGACATCTTTTCGGCGGATGATGTGGTTTTTACCATGAACCAGTGGCTCGATAAAAACGTCGGTTCTTCGATGCTCGGCCTGATGGGCGGATACCTCGACCCGACAGGGATTGAGAAGACCGGTGACTATCAGGTTGTACTGCATCTTAAAAACTCCGAGATCGCCGTGCCGGAGCATCTCTTCCACTATCCGGCACTGGTCCTAAATCACAGGACCTTTGAGGGGGATTTCATCAGGGCACCGCACGGCACGGGGCCGTATACGCTTGAGCTTTATCGTGAAGGCGAGATATGCAAGGTGAAGAGGAGGGAGGACTACTGGCAGGAGGGCTCGGACGGGAATCCACTTCCCTATATGGACGGGATGGATTTCGTCGATATGGGTCAGGAAATGGCCCCACAGATCGCCGCCATACAGGCAAATGAGATAGACCTGATAGACCTCAGCGACTCCACGAGGGCTGATATCTACGAGGCCCTAAAGGACAACGAGGAGATCACCATCACCCCGTCGTCTTCGGCGATGACGATCGTGCTCAGGATGCGTGTCGACAGGGAGCCCTGGACCGAGAATAATGTGCGCATGGCGCTGAAACTGTGCCAGCAGCGGGAGAAGATATTGAAGCTCGCATACTTCGATCAGGGCCTTTTGGGACAGGATTTTCACGTCTATCCGAAGCACCCGGAGTATTGTGATAAACCTCAAATCGATTACGATCCCGAAAGGGCCAAGGCGCTGCTTGCCGAGGCGGGCTATGAAGATGGGGTCAACGTGGATATAGCCGTCGGCAGCGGCTGGCCTGAGGTCGTGCGCTATGCCGAGATACTCAAAGAGGACGCATCGGCGGCGGGAATCAACATAAATATCCAAACCATGCCCAACAGTCAATACTGGGAGAAGTGGACCGAGGTCGACCTCGGCATCACATCGTGGACGCATCGTCCGCTGGGGACTATGGTGCTGAACCTCGGCTACACCGCCGACTCCGACGGGAATCCCGTCCCCTGGAACGAGACCAACTGGGTCGATGAGGAGTTCAACAAGCTCCTTAAGGAGGCAAACGGCACGATAGACGTCAGAAAGAGGAGGAAGATATTCTGTGATCTCGAGGAGATCCAGATGACGAGGGGCTCTATCGGGATACCTTTCTGGAAAAACGTCTGGTTTGTCTCAAGGAACAGGGTCAAGGACGTAAAGCACCACCCGACCCTCTATATGCTCTTTAACGAGGTATGGATAGAGGGAGAATCGTAGAGATTGTTTTTTGATATAGACCACTTAGTCTCAAAGATTGGGGCGGTCGATTCGGCCGCCCCAAATTAGAAAAAGAAACCGCAGATGATCGGATTTATCCTAAGACGCTTTTTGACACTCCTATTCACCCTGTTTTTCGTCTCACTTATAGTCTTCGCCATAACCGAGGCGTCCCCCGGAAACGTGGCCAGAAACGTCCTCGGCGCCTTTGTGACCCCCGAACAGGAAGAATCATTTCTAAATAGGATGGGCCTATCCAAACCCGCATATGTGAGATATCTATATTGGCTCTTCGGGAGCGACATCCATGCCCGATATCTCGTTGGCATGCCCCTTTTGAGGATCAAGACCGAGGACGGATATAACGAATGGTGGGCAAAGGATGAAGACGAAAACCTGATCCGATGGAAATTTGAGGGGGAGGACCTCATAGCCATCTTGAGGACTCCCGACGGGGGGACAGCCGAATATAAGGACAACGGGAGATGGGAAGTAGACGAGAAGGGGAAAACGATTTTCTGGGGCGTCGATACGCAAAACAACGTGGTCCTTTGGGAGAAGGGCGCCGAAAAGGAAACATGGTCTTTCGTCGTCGGAACCGGCTGGATCGAGACCTCTGGGGGGCCGAAGGAATACATCCCCTTGATGAAGGGATTTCTGAGGGGGGACCCCGGCATCTCGTTGAGAACCGGAAGGCCGGTGTCGAACAGCCTTTTCATAAGATTTCGAAATTCTCTGGTGCTCGCGGGGATCGCCTTCGTGGTGGTCATGCCGCTGGCACTTCTCCTCGGGATAATCGCAGGGATAAGGGAGGGATCGAAGAGGGACAGGTTTCTTTCCATCGGGGGGATCATGTTTTCGGTGACCCCCGAATTCGCCACTGGGATCTTCCTCATACTCGTAATGAGTGTATGGCTGGGGCTTGTCCCGGGGGCGACGGTGTTCGGAGAGAAGGCACCGTGGCAGAGACCGGAGATGCTGATACTTCCGGTCTTGACATTGACACTCATCGAGCTTGGATACATACTTCGCATCACGAGGGCCAGCATGGTGGAGGTAATGAAGACCCAGTATATCCGTACGGCCTACCTGAAGGGGCTCCCCCAATTTCGTGTGATTTTTGTTCATGCCATAAAAAACGCACTGATAGCGCCGATAACGGTCATCATGCTCCACGTAAACTGGCTGTTGGGCGGGATCGTGATCGTGGAGGTGGTCTTCGGCTATCCCGGACTAGGGAAGTATCTATTGGAATCGGCGCTCTACAAAGACGCCAACGCCCTTGAGGCGGGAACGATGATCATGGTTACCGTCGCCGTGATGACTCAGCTTTTCGCAGACATAGTTTATACTTTTTTAAATCCGAAGATCCGTTACAGGTGAAATTTTAAATAGATAATTGATTGAGAACAAACGGTATTAAAAGAGATGGCAGAAGATCAAAAAAATCTTTCAAAGAAGATCAACAGTAGTCGGGGATTATTCGGGCGTATATTCGGCGTATTCTCCATAATCTTCGAATCGAAGACCGCGACTGTAGGCCTCGCCATCGTTCTTTTTTGGGTCTTCGTCTCGGTCTTCGCACCGTTGCTTACGCCATATACCCCAACGGA